>CAMHST010000018.1 GCA_946187865.1 uncultured Bacteroidales bacterium | reverse complement strand
GTGGCCGAGCAGAACCGCTACGGTGAAACCGGAAAGGCCATGGCCGACAAGGACACGCGTGTGAACGTGGCTGCCGCAGACGCCGACGCCGTGAAGGGTGAGAACACCGCCCGCATCGAGATCGCCAATTCCGACGCCCTCCGCCGCCAGAAGACGGCAGAGGCAGACCGCCTGGCCGTCGCCGCAGAAAAGGTGCAGGCCGCCAAGGCCCTGGAAGAGGCCTACCAGAGCGAGCGCGACGCCGAGCTGGCCCGTGCCGCCCGTGAAGAGGCCACCCAAAAGGCCAACATCGTGGTGGCTGCGGAAATCGACAAGCAGAAAAAGATCATCGAGGCAGAGGCCGAGGCAGAGCAGATCCGCCGCAAGGCCAAGGGTGAGGCCGACGCCATCTTCGCCAAGATGGACGCCCAGGCAAAGGGTATGCTGGAAATCCTCACCAAGCAGGCCGACGGTTTCAAGAACCTGGTAGGCGCCGCGGAAGGCGATGCCCAGAAGGCCGTGCTGATGATGATCGCCGACAAACTGCCGGAGCTGGTGAAGACCCAGGTAGAGGCCGTGAAGGGCATCAATATCGACAAGGTCACCGTATGGGATACCGGCAACGGCACCGACGGCAAAACCGCCACTTCCAACTTCATCTCCGGCATGATGAAGAGCGTCCCCCCGCTGGACGAACTGTTCAAGATGGCCGGCATGGAGCTGCCTTCTTATCTGAAGGGAAAGGAAAAGCCCGAGGAGCAGACCCCGGCAGAGGAGACTAAGTAACTGCGTATGCCGATCATCATTAATATCGATGTCATGCTGGCCCGCCGGAAAATGTCTTCCGGCGAGCTGGCCGAGAAAGTCGGCATCACTCCCGCCAACCTTTCCATTCTCAAATGCGGCAAGGCCAAAGCCGTCCGGCTGACCACCCTGGAAGGCATTTGCCGCGCCCTGGACTGCCAGCCGGGCGATATACTGGAATATCGGCCCGAAGACCATTAAACTGAAGAAGGACGCCCGCGCAGGCGTCCTTCTTTTTTTATCCGTTGTACAGCGAGTAAAACCCGCTTTCCAGTTTCCCGATGAGCGCCTGGCTGTCGTAGGCCTCGGCGGTCCTTTCCCGGGACAGGACGTCGCCGGCGAAGCCATGGAGCCACACGCCCAAGGCGGCGGCATCGGCTGCACCGTACCCCCTTGCCAGCAGGCCGCCGATGAGCCCGGTAAGGACGTCTCCGCTGCCTCCCTTGGCCATTCCGGGGTTACCGGTGGTGTTGGTCAGGCACTCGCCGCCGGGACAGAAAACGCGGGAGTGGTAGCCTTTCATCACAATATGGCAGCCTGTTTCCGCGCACAGTTCCCAGGCAAGGATTTCCCGCTCGGTGTCGTCCCGCGCCGGGAGCAGGCGCTTGAGCTCTCCCTTGTGCGGGGTGAGGACGGAGCCCGGCGGGATAAGTTCCGTCCAGTCGGCCATGACCGAGAGGATGTTCAGGGCGTCGGCATCCAGCACCGCGGGAATACGCAGCGCGCAGGCTTCGCTGAGCAGGTCCATCAGGGCGTTCATGGTGCCCGGAGACCAGCCCAGACCGGGGCCCACGGCAAGGGCGCTGTAGCGCTCCAGCCGCTCGGGGACGGTGCTGAAGTGGGTGCCCGGGTCTTCGGAGAGCATGGCGGAGGGATAGTTGGCCGACGCGGCGAACAAGGTGCGCGGGGTGGAATGGAGCATGACCAGGCCGCAGCCGGAGCGGAGGGCCGCTCCCGTGGAGAGCAGCGCGGCGCCGGGCATGGTCTCGCAGCCGGCCACTATGAGGAGCCTGCCGTAATCATGCTTGTGGGAGTCGTTCCTGCGCCCAAGAAGGCGGGGACGGAGGTATTCGGGGGTAATCGCTATCATAGACCGGGGCCTCTGGAAAAAACGAAACGGGACAGTCACCAACACTATCTGGTTCTCTTGTCCCGCTTCTCTGACTTGGTGCAAAGATATGGATTATCTCCGAATTTGGCAAGAGCCTCTGTGGCAAACCCGCTCTCCGGCAAAGCCGCTTTTTACGGACGAATGTTTGAACTTGTTCGTTTTTTCGGTTACATTTGCAGCATGAAACTGAGAAACAAGCTTGCTTTGACCCTGCTTCTTCTCCTGGGCGGCGCCCTTGCGGGGAGGAGCCAGGAGATGGAAAGGGTCCGGTTCAACCCGGATTATTCCTTCCGGGACGTCCGGCTGGGATACGGCCGCCTGTTCATGATGGAGGGCGGCAAATGGGATGCCTCCCTGGTGGAAGGCCACTATACCGCCATGTTCTGGCAGCATCTGGCCTACCGCGTGGGCGCCCAGTTCTCTCCCGACCTGCCGGGATACGGCAGCCTCATCGGCCTGCCGGCGGCACTGGTTTACAGGCCCGGCACAATGTCCATGCAGGAAAGCCTGATCTACGCGGCCGAGCGGTCCATCTACGATGCGGCCTGGTCCGGTATTTATTGGGGCAGCCTGGACGGGGTAGGCGGCTCCGTACTCCTGAACTTCCTGACGGCGCTCTTCCGCCGGACAGAGTATTTCGTGGGCCTTACACCGGCCTACCTGGGAGGGAACCGGTTCCTGCTCACCCTGGATGCAGGTCTTGTCCTGACCATCCCCATCGGGCGGATCGGCCTGAACGTGTCGCCCACCTATCACCGCACTCTCACCCGAAGCTTCTTCGACGACCAGGGCAACCCCTGCAGGAATCTGTTCTCCATCACCGGCGGAATCAGCTATCTGTTCTGATCGGCAAGCGCCCAGGCCTGGGAACACGCCGTGGAAGCCGAGCGCCTGTCACGGGAGATCGAGATTATCCGCTGCTGCCGGGACGGATACTCTAACGCCCAGATCGCACAAACTGCTACTGTTCAAGGACTTGCGTTCACGGAGCCAATAAGGCAATACAGAAAATCGTTTATTCTTTAGTGACTTCGACATATTTTATGTACTTTTACACATGAAAAAAATGATACTCCTTTTTGCCGCTCTGTCGGTCACAGTGTTAGCAGGTGGCAAACAGCAGACGGAAACGCGCCCCTCAGTAGCGGTAGCGCCGCGGCCGATGGCGGAGAAACGACCCTCCGCGGCAGAAGCAACGCAGTCGGAGGCAGAAGCGCCGCAGCAAGAGGCGGAGGTGCTGTTCTCCCGGCACTTTACGGGTGCCACGCTGCGGCTGGACTATGTTTTCTGCGGAGATGCCGGCCACCAGGCCATTTATCTGCAGGGGATGTCCAGGACCGGCGTCTGGGCAGGACGCAGGCACAACCTTTCCCGGGCGCTGCTGCGGGGGAACGGCCTGGTCCGGGTGAAAGATCCGGCCTCAGGCGCCGTGCTCTACGAAAACAGTTTCTCCACCCTTTTCCAGGAATGGCAGGGCTATGAAGAGGCCAGACACGTGCAGAAAGCCTTCGAGAACTGCCTGCAGGTGCCTTTCCCCCGGGATACGGTAGATATCGAGGTGCTGCTGAGCGACGCCCACGCAAAAGTGACCGCACGTCTGGAACACCGCGTCGTGCCGCAGGATATCCTCATTCGGCAAGTGCAGGACAATCTCCATCATCGGCATACGCTCAAGGAAGGCGGTCCGGTGGAAAAGACCATCGATATCGTGATCCTTTCCGAGGGATACACCGCCGCGCAGGAAGAGAAGTTCTTTGCCGACGCAGCCCGCGCCCGCGACGCCCTCCTGGGCCATGAACCCTTCGCCTCCCGCTCCGACGCCTTTTCCATCCGGGCGGTATTCGCCCCCTCGCAGGCCGACGGGCCCAGCATCCCCCACCTGGGCAAATGGAACAACACCCTCACGGACAGCCACTTCGACACTTTTTACAGCGAGCGCTACCTAACCACATCGGCCCTGCAAAAGGTCTGGGATGCCGTGGGGACCGTCCCCTTCGAACACATCATCGTACTGGTGAATACGCCCGTGTACGGCGGTGGCGGCATCTATAACAGCGTCACCATCATGGGCAGCGACCATCCCACCTTCCCGCAGGTGCTGGTGCACGAATTCGGCCATGCCTTCGGCGGCCTGGGAGACGAGTATTTTTACGGAGAACAGGCCGAAACACCCTACCCCGCCGACACGGAGCCATGGGAGCCCAACCTGACCACCCTGAAGGATTTCGCATCCAAATGGCAGGACATGCTGCCGCCCGGCACACCCGTTCCCACACCGACGGACGAACTGGAGAAACAGGACGTGCGCAAGATCTGGGACACGCTCAGCGCAGACGAAAAAGCGCTTCTGAATCACCGTGTAGGCGTGTATGAGGGAGCCGGCTATCAGGCGAAGGGCGTTTACAGGCCCGTGCAGGAATGCCGGATGAAAATCAACGAATGTGAAGAGTTCTGCCCCGTCTGCACCCGTGCCCTGGTGCGGATGATCGACTACTACTGCGGAGAGTGAATTCCTCCGGGGCACGGCAGGGGAAGGATGCCGTGAAACTGCTGGACTATCACAACCCGCTGAAAAAGGGAATTTCCCTGCTGATACTCCCCATCGCCATCCGCAAGCACGCCCGTCTCAAGGCCAGCATGCTCCAGGATATCGAAAAGGGGAAAGCTTACGTCTGCATGAGAAAGGGTTTCACATGCAGACGTAGCAAAAGGCTGGGTAGAAAAGGGCGGCTGTGCATTTCGGCAGCCGCCCTGATTCATACTAATATCCGAAGATTTCCTCCATGGACACCTGCTGGACAGGGCCCAGGGTCTTGAGGAAGTTCATGTCCAGGTCTGTGGGGTCTCCCAGGATGGCGTACCAGTAGGTGCGGCCCTTGACCCACTTGGCGTGCGTGGCCAGAAGGTCTTCCATGGTCAGGGCGCCCACTTTCTCGAACACCTGCTTCTCCCGCGGCTCCTTGAGGCCCATTTCCTGGGCGGTGAGGTAGCTCTGCAGGACAGCGGCGCCGGTGGTGCGCTGGGTGCGCAGGCGGCCCAGCAGGGAAGCCTTGGCGATCTCCAAGTTCTCGGGGGCCACAGGGAGGTCTTCGATGATCTCGTCAAAGCCGCGGACCGCCTTCTCCAGCTTGTCGTTCTGGGAGGCGATGGTTGCCCGGAAGCCGTAGGAGTCGCCGGGATAGGCGGGGCTGCTCAGGTTGGCGCCGGCGCTGTAGGCCAGGGCGCGGGACTCACGCATCTCCTGGAACACGATGGCGTTCATGCCGCCGCCGTAGTACTCGTTGAACAGGTTCACGGCGGGATCCTGGCTCAGGTCCAGCTGCTCGCCGCGGTTGGAGTACTGCATGTAGTTGAACTGGCGGGCCTGGAACGGGGCCAGCACCACCCGCTTGTCCGTGGTGAGCTGCTTGACGGGATAACTCTTGGCCACTTTCTCCAGCGGACCGGCAACGGGGTGGCTGGCGGCCAGGATGTCCAGCAGTTCCTGCTCGGAGGCCGGGCCGTAGTAGAGAATCTTGTGGTCCTTGGCCAGGAGGCCGCGGAGGGCATCCAGCAGCTGGGCCGACGTAGTGGCGTTCAGGTCGGGATTGCTCAGGGTGGAACGCCGGATATAGTCCGGGCCGTATATCACATAGGCCTGGAGGGCGCTGTTGCAGGCGCGCTGGTTCATCTTGGCGTCGGCGCGGGAGCGGAGCATGTCGGCCTTGAGCTCGGACAGGACGGTCTCGTCTGCCTTGGCGTTGGACAGCAGGTCTTCCACAATGGCGAGGGCCTTGCCGATGTTCTCTCCCAGGCCGTTCACGCTGAGCTGGCTGGAATTGGCCCCGCTGCGGAAGGAATAGCTGCAGGCCAGCCCATACATCTCGGTGGCGATGTCGGCCTGGCTCTTGGTATCCGTGCCCAGATAGTTCAGGTAAGAGGGCGCCAAGCCCAGGTACGGGTTACTGTCGGTTCCCAAGTCGCTGCGCAGGCTGAGCTGGGCGATGTCGTTCTTGTCGTTATGCTTGTAAAGCACCTCCAGCCCGTTGTAATTGAGCACGGACATGTCCTTGGAGAAGTCCGGGAATACCGGCTCGATGGGAGCGGGCTCGCTGGCGGCGATCTCCTGCAGGAAGGCGCTCTGCTTGTCGCGGTTGGTGACGATGGGGGTGATGCGCGGGGCCTCGATCTTCTTCTCGTCGGGGTCTTTGCCGTTGTGCTTGTACACGATGGCGTAGTTGTTCTCTCCCAGGTACTTGTTCGCCCAGGCTACTACATCGGCCTTGGTGATGGCCATGACGCGGTCCATCTTCCCTACCTCGGAGGCCCAGGTGGTCCCGTTGATGAAGGAATCCACGAAGCGGTCGGCGCGGCTGCGGTTGCTGGTGAGCGCGCGCATCTGCTGGAGCTTCCAGTTGGCCTTGGCGGCCTCTACCAGCTCCTCGGAGAAATCACCGCCGCGGAGTTTGGCCATCTCTGCCAGGAAAATGTCACGCACTTCCTGCAGGCTCTGGCCCTGCTTGGGATAGGCCTCTACCATGAACAGGCCGTAGTCGGTGCGGCTGTAGGGGAAGACGCCGAGATCCAGGACCTTCTGTTCCTGGATGACGTCCAGATCCACCAGGCCTGCCATGCCGTTGTTGAGCACGGCGCTCACGATCTCGGCGGCGTCACTGTCCGTGGAACGGGCGCCGGGGGTGCGCCAGCCCATGATCAGGAAGTCGGACTCGGGGCCCCAGACCTCGGCCACCTTGGGCGTGGTGATGTCGGCGACGGGAGCCACTTCCCATTTGGGGAGGTTGGGATTGGACTTCCAGGAGCCGAAGTATTTCTCTACGAGGGCTACCACCTGGTCCGGGTCGAAGTCGCCGGACAGGCAGATGGCCACGTTATTCGGCACATAATAGGTATCCTTCTGCTTGCGGATGGCCACCAGCGAAGGATTCTTGAGGTGGTCCTGCGTGCCGATAACCGTCTGCGTGCCGTAGGGGTGCCCCTGGAACAGCATGGAATCCAAGGCCTCCATGGCATTCTCGCTGCCGGAAGCCATGCCCATGTTCTTCTCTTCATAGACGGCCTCCAGCTCAGTGTGGAAACCGCGGAAGACGCAGTTCATGAAGCGGTCGGCCTCGATGCGCGCCCAATTCTCCAGCTGGTTGGAGGGGATCTCCTCCACGTAGCAAGTGACATCGTTGCTGGTGTAGGCGTTGGAGCCGCGGGAGCCGATGATGGACATCAGCTTGTCGTACTCGTTGGGAATGGCCAGCTTGGAAGCCTCGTAGCTGATGGAGTCTATCTGGTGATACAGGGCCAGGCGCTCTCCGGAGCCGGTGAGGGTGCGGTAAACCTCGAACAGGGAGTCGATCTGGGCCAGCATAGGCTTCTCCGCCGCATAGTCCTGGGTGCCGAACTGCTCGGTGCCCTTGAACATCATGTGTTCCAGGTAATGGGCCAGGCCGGTGTTGTCGGCAGGGTCGTTCTTGCCGCCGGAGCGTACTGCGATGTAGGTCTGGATGCGGGGTTCGTCCTTGTTTACGCTCATGTAAATCTTGAGCCCGTTGGCCAGGGTGTACATCTTGGTCTCCAGGGGGTCTCCCTTCACGGTCTCGTACTTTTTGCCGCAGGATGCCAGTGCGAGCACCGCCACGGCCAGAAACAGGAATTTTTTCATTGTCAACAGATTTGAGCCGTAAATATAAGGAAAAAAACAGTAGGGTGCACCGCGAAGTGCACCCTAATCGTAAAAAATTTTAAGAATTTGTTTATTTCTTGCCGAAAATGCTTCCCAGACCGCCCAGGATGCTGGTCGCTGCGCCAAGAAGGCCGCCGCCGGCGCTGGAGCCGCCCTTGAGGGAGAGGATGATGTCGTTCAGGTCCACGTCGCCGTCGCCGTCGCGGTCTTTGAGGATGCCGCCCAGGTTGCCCAGAATAGTGGGGATGAGGCCGGAAAGGGTGGTACCCAGGGCGCCCAGGTTCAGTTTGGACAGGACGTTGCTGTTGAACAGGCTGCCCGCCAGCTTGGTGATGGGGCTGGAAGAGGCGTCCGAGGCTCCGGTGAGGAGTCCCTTCACCAGGTCTACTCCGCCGGGCTTGGCTACAGTTTGGGTAAGGCTTCCCAGGATGGAGTCTCCAAGACCGCCAAGAACCTGGTCTTTCACATTGGAGGGGATGTTTACGCTGCCGGCAGATGCTTTCACCTGCTGCATGATAAGGTCGGTAATAGATGCCATAATGTTATAGTGTTAAAAGGTAATTCGTGGTATATACCCTACAAAAATACAAAATAAAAATTTGAATTGAAGGCTTTTTTGCTTAAAATTGTACCCCCGTCCTCGGGCGGGCCAGAAGAATTGAACTATGAATACACATGTAGTGATTATGGCCGGTGGCGTGGGCAGCCGTCTTTGGCCGCTTTCCACCCCCGATGTGCCCAAGCAGTTTATCGATGTCCTGGGTGTAGGACGCAGCCTGATCCAGCTCACGGCAGAGCGCTTCGCTCCCCTGTGCGCTCCGGATCGTTTCTGGGTGGTGACCGGGGAAAAGTATGTGCATCTGGTGCATGAACAGCTGCCATTTATCCCTGAAGACCAGATCCTGGCAGAGCCGGAAGGGCGGAACACCGCCCCCTGCATCGCCTATGCCTCCTGGAAAATCCAGAAGAAAGACCCGGAAGCCAATATCGTGGTCACCCCGGCCGACGCCCTGGTCTTAAAGACGGCAGAATTTGCCGACACCATCCGTAAAGCCCTGGAATTCACGGCCAAACGGGACGCCATCGTCACGGTGGGCATCGCCCCCACCCGGCCGGAGACAGGGTACGGATACATCCACGCCGCAGAGGCCGTCCACGGGCAGGTGCTCAAGGTGAGCGAATTCCGGGAGAAACCGGACCTGGACACCGCCATCGGCTATTTGGAAGATGGCAAATATTTCTGGAACGCGGGCATTTTCGTCTGGAACGTGAGCACCATCCTTTCCGAGCTCCGCGCCTATGCCCCTCAGATTGCCGGTATCATGGACCAGCTCTCCCCCTCCTTCTTCACAGAACAGGAAACGCCTGATTTGCAGCGGCTTTTCCCCACCTGCGAGAAAATATCCATCGACTATGCCGTCATGGAAAAGTCGCCCCGGATCTATGTGATCGCGGAAGATCTTGCCTGGAGCGACCTGGGCAGCTGGGGATCGGTGAAAACCCACCTGCCGCAGGACCCGGACGGCAACAGCGTCGTGGGCGGGGATGTCCGCCTGTTCGACTGCCAGGATTGTTTCGTGCATACCGCCTCGGAAAAGACCGTTGTCGTGGAAGGGCTTGAAGGTTACATCGTTGCGGAATCCCGGGACAGGCTTTTGATTTGCCGGCTTTCCCAGGAGCAAAGGATTAAAGAATTTTCGGCATAAAAAAACTGCAAAAACTTTTGCAAGTTTGCAAAAAATGCCTACCTTTGCAGTCCCGTTCACCAAACGAGGAAATGGAAGACTCGTTAGCTCAGTTGGTAGAGCACAACACTTTTAATGTTGGGGTCTCGGGTTCGAGCCCCGAACGAGTCACAAGGAAACGAGTCTTTCCTAGTTAGAGAGATACCAGCACTCTTAGCTCAGCTGGTAGAGCAGCTGACTCTTAATCAGCGGGTCTAGGGTTCGAGTCCCTAAGAGTGCACGAAAGGCGGTCTGTGAAGGCCGCCTTTTTAACATGCACACCTGGCCCGACTTTCAGGCTGGAGAGTTTCATCGGCTTACCATTCGTTTGGATTGTACTTCAAGGCATCTGCAGGCCATCCTTCCAGGTTATGCCCGGTGTCCAGTGTGCGGACAGCGGCCATCTCGTTTTCGGTAAGGGAAAAATCAAAGACGTCCATGTTCTGGATCATCCGCTCCTTGTGGACGGACTTGGGAATGACGATGATTCCCTGCTGAATCAGAAAACGGAGTGCGACCTGCGCGGCGGTCTTTCCGTGCGCAGCGCCCACTTCCGTCAGCACCGGATGGGAGAATATTCCGTTCATGCCTTCGGCCAGCGGCCCCCAGGACTCCACCGCGGTTCCCTGCTCCGCCATTAGCTGAATCATCGGCCGCTGCTGGTAGAAGACGTGGGTCTCTATCTGGTTGACGGCCGGTATGACGGAAGCGTTTTTCACCAGATCCGCATAGGTCTTGGGATAGAAGTTGGATACGCCGATGCTGCGGAGGTACCCTTCCTTCACCAGGTCTTCAAACGCCCTCCAGATGCCGGAATCGTTTCCCATGGGCCAGTGAATGAGCATGAGGTCCAGGTAATCCATCTTCATGCGCCGGAGAGAGCCTTTCACATTCTCTTTGGCCTGCTCGTAAGTAGGCCGGGACAGGCAGAGCTTGGAGGTGATGAAAAACTCGTCGCGGGGGATGCCGGACTTACGGACTGCCGAGGCTACCATGGCCTCATTTTCATAGTACTGTGCCGTATCCAGAGAACGGTAGCCGACGCTGATGGCATCCAGGACGCAGCGTTCGGTGACAGACGGGTCCACCATATAGACTCCGTATCCAAGAACAGGCATTTTTATGCCGTTATTAAGGGTGATGGTCTCCATAGTTTACAATTTGCTTTTCAGGTCATAGGTTCGAGTCCCGTTCAGATCGGCCTTTGCGAGCCGGATCATGGCCGATGCTACCTCTTCCGTGGGCATCGGCTTCCAGGAACGCATCAGGCCGATGGCATTGAGCGCCTTCAGGATAGCCACGCCGGCTTTCTCGCCGAAGCGGTCGCTGCCTTTGCGGATCAGGGACGGCGGCCGGAGGATGAAGCAGCCGGGGAAACCGAGCTTGGCCACGTCCTCGTCCAGTTGTCCTTTCATCCTGGAGTAGAAGATCCTGGACTTGGCATCGGCCCCGACGGAAGACACCAGGACCAGCTTCCGGACGCCGTTGTTCCGGGCGGCTTTGGCGGCCTCGAACTGATAGGTGTAGTCCACCTTCCACTGCGCCTCCTGGCTGCCCGCAGCTTTGATGGTCGTGCCCAGGCAGGAGAAAAGGACATCGCCCGTGAGCAGGCTCGCCCAGGTTTCCAGCCGGTCAAAATCCACCCTGTGGGGAACGAGCTTGGGAGACGTGATCCCGACCTCTCTCCGCACAAAGACTTCTACCCTTTCGAAGGCGTCGTCCCTAAGCAGCTGCTCCACGAGGTCTTTTCCTACGGCGCCGGTCGCGCCGATAACAAGTGCTTTCATCTTGCGTATCTTTTTTGCCTTGCTTCTTCATCGACCCGGCCAGCAGCTGCACCGCGCCGGGCATCGAAACATGTTCCGCCACAAAAAACGGTCCAAAACGTGGCCGAACCGGGCTGCGGGGCGTGTTCGGCCATGAAAAACGGCCAAAATCGTGGCCGAACCAGGCTGCGGGGCGTGTTCGGCCATGAAAAACGGCCAAAATCGTGGCCGAGCTTGGACATTCTGGCTTTTTTAGTAACTTTGCCTGTCCAAGAGAAACCTGAACTTCAAACGACTGAAAAGCATGTTCAATACACACGATATCGCCCGCGATGCCTGTCAGCTGTACGGCGCACAGGCCAGTAAAGGCTACGACTGGTGGTGGCACTCCTTCACCGCCCACGATGCCGAAACAGGAGAAGCCAAGCCCTTTTTCATCGAATTCTTCCTTTGCAATCCTGCGCTGGGCACCGATGAACCCGTCTTCGGTCAGATACCCGGGAAGCCGCAGAAGCCATCCTACCTGATGGTCAAGGCCGGCGCCTGGGGCGAGGATGCCGCCCAGCTTCACCGCTTCTGGGGCTGGAACCGCATCCAGGTGGGCTGGGACGTTCCCTTCAGCATAGAGGCCGACGACTGCTTCCTCACCGAAGACCGCACCCATGGTCACGTGAAAGTGACAGACGCGGCAAATCACCCCGAATGGATGTGCCAGGACGGCGAGATGTCCTGGGACCTCAAGATCCGCAAGGTCACCGCTTTCAACGTAGGCTTCGGGGCCGACGAAGTGTTCCGCCACGCCGAGGCCTTCGAGATGTTCTGGCACGCCGAAGGCATGAAGTCAGCATTTGAAGGCGTAGTTATCTGGAACGGCCGCCGCTACGTGGTCCGGCCGGAGGACTGCTTCGGCTATGCCGACAAGAACTGGGGCAAGGACTTCACCAGCCCCTGGGTATGGCTGTCCTCCAACAACCTCACCAGCGAGATCAGCGGGAAGAAGCTCACGGACAGCGTCTTCGATATCGGTGGAGGCAGGCCGAAAGTCGGCCCCCTGGCTCTTCCCCGCAAACTCCTGTCGGCCTTCTGGTACGAAGGAAAGCCCTATGAGTTCAACTTCTCCAAGGCCTGGACGGGGGTCCATACGGAGTTTGACTGCAAGGAGACGGACACCCAGATTATCTGGCACGTGGAGCAGCGTTCCCTTTCCGGAAAAATGATTACCGACATCACCTGCGAGAAGAAAGACATGCTTCTGGTGAACTACGAGGCCCCGGACGGCGCCAAGCGGCACAACCGCCTCTGGAACGGCGGCAACGGCCGGGGAACCGTCCAGCTGTTCGACCTGAAGGGAAACCTCGTTGACCGCATCCACGCGGAGAACGTCGGCTGCGAATACGGGGAGTACTGTTAGACTTCCCTGATCACCTCGCACCCTTCCGGAACCCAATACTCGTTTTCCAGTTCCTTGGAACGGATGACGACTCTTTTGAGCGAGGGACAGTCGGCAAACGCTACAAGGCTTATGCGCCCGTGAAAGTAAGTATTTGATTTATAGCGTTCTATGCAACTTCCTTTAGGTGGTTTGGCCGAAAGGGAAACGAGCAAACCACTGATAATCAACCACTTGCGCCCACGCGCACGAACGCACGAGCGCACGAGCACACAAACGTACACATGCACACGAGCACGCAGGCGGACAACGGGAGATTATCGGCCCGCCTCCAGGCCGCGGTGCCAGAAGCGGGCGGTGATGTCTTCCCGGCGGCCGCCTGCGATGCGGTACAGGCGCTGGTTGGTGGTGGGTTTGTTCAGCGGGCCGCACTCCGGGCGGTAGGGGCCCAGCTTGATGTAGTCGAAGGCCTCCCAGAAAGGGTCCTCCACCTGCTCGCGGCCGCTGTACAGCGCAGCCTCCAGGCCCAGGGCATGCACATGGGCGGCCAGAGCGAGCAGCGCCTGCGGGTCCCTCCCCTCTCCCAGGAAAAGGAAGCAGTTCACCCCGAAATTGTCGGCCACCAGGGCGTCGATCACCTGCGGGGTCAGTTCCTCGCCGATGTCCTCTTTCAGGAAGGGGGAATGGCAGCCTACGCAGTTTCCCCGGCAATTGGAGATATCAACTGCCAGGGAAACACGGTCCGGAATCTCTTCCAGGACCACGGAGGTCATTTCCGGGACGTACTTGATCACTACCGGTCGATGTAGAACCTGTGCTCCGCCTCTTCCTGACGCATTTCCGAGAAGGAAGAGATGCGCTTGAGATAGCCGATGACCCGGGTAAGGTAGTCCAGGTTGGTGCTGCCGCACTTGGGGCAGACGCTCAGGGTATCCTTGGAGATGTAGCCGCAGTCGTTGCAGACGGTGTTGCGGCAGTTGAAGGTGAAGTAGTTGGTCCCGTAATGGGCGGCCGTATTCAGCAGCTGCCGATACTGGTCTTTGGTCAGGTGCTCCGCGATGTTCATGTGCAGGGCGCTGCCGCCGTCCAGGTACTTCACAAAGTCTTCCCCGTGCAGTTTGAACTTGTCTATCATGGACAGGCTCTCGTCTTCCGGATTGTAGAAGTAGGAGCTGTACATGTTGTGCTTGGGGCTCACGAAATAGCCGTCCTTCTTGTCCCACTTGTAGTTTTTGCCGGACAGGTTCTCTCCGGGCACGAACTCCGTGTTGAACATGGTTTCCTTGGTGCGGTCTTTCCGGTTGCACACGTTGATGGTTTCCAGCAGGGTGTTCACGAACTCCTTGTAGGCGGGGTTCGGGGAAATCTTGAGCCCCAGGAATTCCGCCGCGTCCGTGAGGCCGTTCACACCCACGGTGAGGTACTGCTTTTTCATGTCGATGAACCCGGCCCTGTACACGTCCAGCATGTCGGCCTTGAGGAAGTCCTTGATAATCTCGTTGAAGGCGGTCTGGTACTTGTGCACGCGGACGGTCTGCTCGGTGACGGCCTCTGCGATATACTTATAGAGGACGTCTTTGTCGTACATGGAGGGTTTCAGGGGCATGTCCGGGGCGATGGCCTGGCCTTTCTCCACCTTGAAATACCGCCGCGTGGCATCCTGGATGAGCCGGTTGAGGTTGATGGTCATCACGCTCTTGGAGCCGGTGGCCACCGAGGCCGTTCCCATGGAATACTGGTGGGTGGTGTGGTTGTGGCTGTCATCTTCCAAGTCCTTGAGGGAATTGCGCAGGCGGCAGCAGCTGGACAGGCTGTCCGGGGAGTTGGAGATGTAGCAGAAGAAACTGTGGCCCTTGGCCCACATCTCGGCGGTGAAGTCCGCGTACTCCTTGTCTGCGTAATCGTCTGCGCCGTCGGTGAGGAGGGCCATCGTCTCTACCGGGAAGGTGAGGATGTAATGGTTGCGCTCCTCATTGAACCACTGCATGAAGTGTTTCTGCAGCCAGGAGAGGGTTTCCCACTTGGGGGCGCTCCCGTCCGGGAAGCGGAAGTCTCCGAACACGCCTTCGAAATAGGGCTTGTCGAAATAGCCGATGTTCCAGAACACCGTCTGGTAACCGCGGTTGCCGGCCGGCATGTTCATGGAATGGACCACCTGCTGGAAGCAGTTGTCGATGACCTTCCTGAGGGTCCGCTGCTTGGTGTTCATCTCCACCACCTGGTCCAGGCGCTCCAGGTAATTGTCCCCGTAGTCTTTGCGGATGAAGTAGTCCAGGTACATCAGGAACTCCGGCGTGGCCACCGCGCCCATGAACTGGGAAGAGATGGAGTACACCAGGTTGATGAATTCACCGCAGAAACTCTTGAGGTCCGTAGGGGCGATGGAGACCCCGCCCAGCTCCTTGAGGCCGCTTTCCAGGAAAGGATACATGGTGATGGCCACGCAGTAAGGATAGCCGGGGGTGCCGCTTTCGTCGTGCTTGTACAGGACATGGGACTCCAGGTCGGCGATGTACTGCTGGGCCAGGCCCTTGCCGTACAGGGCCTTGATCTTGTCCTGCATGATATAGCGGTTCTGCTTGATGTTGTTCTCCTTGTAAAGCTCGTTGCCCAGGGTGACGATGTTCTTGTGGGTAATGTTGGCGTTGGAGTCGAACTTGGAACCGGTGGCGGCGTTGGAAGCCTTGATGTAGTCCCGGATGAAGTCCCGCTTCTTGCGCAGGTCCATCCCCCGGTCGAAGGTTTCGATATACTCCAGGGCCGCCTTCTTGTTGATGGACATGAGGCTTTCCACCACCTGCCGGCGGATTTCCTGGCTGGACATTTTGTCGTAAATGAACAGGTTGTCCACCACGGACACAACCACGTCTTCGGGGACGGGCTGGCCGGTATGCACATAGGCAAGGCGAATCCCGTTCATCAGTTTTTCCTTGTCGTACTCCTCGTAGGAACCATTGGTTTTACGAACCTCCATAGTATTGATTATTAATTATTTACAAATTACAACCGCCCGCCAGGGGCAAAAATTCACGGACTGCCGCAAGGACAATCCGCCATTTGTTTACAAAGTTAAGTCCCTTATCCGGGGATTCCAGCACCCCGATGGGAAAAGTTTTCAACAATCTTATAAACACGGCAAAATACAGATAAAATTTGTACCTTTGTAAGTTTTAAGGTCAAAAAGAATCCGATGAAGAATTTTGTAGAAGAACTCAAATGGCGCGGCATGATCCAGGACATCATGCCCGGAACCGAAGAAAAACTGATGGAAGGCCCCCAGGCCGCCTATGTAGGAATAGACCCCACGGCCGATTCCCTGCACATCGGGCACCTGGTGAGCGTCATGATACTCAAACATTTCCAAAGCTGCGGACACAAACCCTACGCCCTGGTGGGCGGGGCCACCGGCATGATCGGGGACCCTTCCATGAAAAGCGCGGAGCGCAACCTCCTGGACGAAGCTACCCTCAACCACAACGTGGCCTGCATCAAGGCTCAGTTGTCCCGCTTCCTGGACTTTGACTCCGACGCCCCCAACAAGGCGGAACTGGTGAACAACTACGACTGGATGAAGGATTACTCCTTTATCAACTTCATCCGGGACATCGGCAAGCACATCACCGTGAACTACATGATGGCCAAGGACTCCGTGAAAAAACGCCTGCAGCGGGACTCCTCCGAGGGCATGTCCTTCACCGAGTTCAGCTACCAGCTCATGCAGGGCTACGACTTCTACTGGCTGTGGAAGCACAAGGGCTGCGTGCTGCAGCTGGGCGGGTCAGACCAGTGGGGCAACATCACCACGGGCACGGAGCTCATCCGCCGCATGGACGGCGGCGAAGCCTTCGCCCTCACCTGCCCCCTGATCCGCAAGGCCGACGGAACCAAATTCGGCAAGACCGAAAAAGGCAACATCTGGCTGGACCCCGAGCGCACCTCTCCCTATGAGTTCTACCAGTTCTGGCTCAACGTGGCCGACGATGACGCGGAGCGCTACATCAAGATCTTCACCCTGCTCGGCCGCGAGACCATCGAAAAGCTCATCGCGGAGCACCGCGAAGACCCGGGCCAGCGCAAGCTGCAGAAAGTCCTGGCAGAGGAAGTGACCCGCATGTGCCACGGGCAGGAAGCCCTGGACAAGGCCGTCGAGGCCTCCCGGATGCTGTTCGGCGGCAACTCCGAGTCCCTGAAGAAGCTGGACGAGCGCACCTTCCTGGCCGTCTTCGCCGACGTTCCCTCGTTCGACATCGACAAGGCGGACCTCCCCTGCAACATCATGGACTTCCTGGCGGTGAAAACCGCCGTGCTCCCCTCCAAGGGTGAAGCCCGCAAGATGATCCAGGGCGGCGGTATCGCCATCAACAAAGACAAAGTGACCGACATCGCCGCTTCCGTGACGGAAGAGGATATTGTGAACGGCCACTATATCCTGGCCCAGAAAGGCAAGAAGAATTACTTCATCATCAACGTGAAATAATGGACAAACCCGCCACCACAAGACAACTCAAAGTCGCCCGCGAAATCCAGAAGGCCCTGGCGGAGATTATCCGCTCCAAGGGCATGGCCGCGTTCGGGGGCGCCCTGCTTACGGTAAGCGAGGTCCGGGTGAGCCCGGACCTGTCGCTGGCCAAGGTGTTCGTGAGCATCTTCCCCTCCGACAAGCAGGCAAGCGTGATGGCCCTGCTGGAAGAGAACCTGCGCGCCATCCGCGGAGAACTGGGCCACGTGATGGGCAAGCAGCTCCGCATTGTCCCGGAAATCAGCTTCCTGCTGGATACGTCCCTGGATTACGCGGAGCATATCGATGAACTTCTGAAAAAATAGTTTCTTCCGGAATTCCTCGCACCGCCCCGCATGACCAAGCTTCCCCTGAAATTCGCCTTCCGCTACCTGTTCGCCCGGAAATCCTACAATGTCATCAACATGATTTCCGGGATCGGGGTTGCGGGCATGGCGGTGGGGACGGCGGCGCTCATTGTCATCCTCTCCGTCTTCAACGGCTTCAACCGGATCGTAGACGGGAGCCTGCAGGATGTCCATGCTCCGCTCGTGGTAAAGCCGGCGCAAGGGAAAGTCTTTGTCCCGGACTCGTCGGCCTTCGCCTGGGCCTACAGCCAGGAGGATGTCCTTTCCATGTCCAGCGTGCTGGAAGACCAGGTTTTCCTTTCCTACGACGGCCGGCAGTCCCTGGCCCGGGTGAAGGGAATGGATGCGGTGTCCCAGGAAGAATCGCCGCTGAAAGAGCACCTGATAGACGGGGAATGGCAGTTTTACAAGGGGACCGCTCCCAAAGCCCTGGTGGGCGCCACCCTGGCCTATTCGCTGGGCCTGAGCCCCCATTTCATCGCGGCGCTGGAAATCAGTTATCCGTCCCGCACCCGGGAGGTGTCGCTCTCCAATCCGGCGGCCTCGCTCAAAAGCGTGCGTGTGCAGCCCTCCGGCGTCTTTTCCATCAACGCCGACATCGACGCCCGCCTGGTCCTGGTCCCCATCGAGACCATGCGGGAACTCCTTGAATATCAAGAAGAAGTCTCTTCCGTAGAGCTCTGGGTAAAACCCGGCTCCGAGGCACGTGTAGCCAAAGCCCTGCAGGAAAAGCTGGGCGACGGGTTCCAGATCCTGGACCGCTACCAACAGGAAGAGTCCGTCTATAAGATGATGCGCTACGAGAAACTGGCCATCTACCTGATCCTGGTCTTTGTCGTAATTATCATCGCCTTCAACATTTACAGCGCCCTGAAGATGCTGGTGATCGAAAAGCAGGGAGATATCGGCACGCTCCGCAGCCTGGGGGCTCCGGAAAGCCTGCTTCGGAAAATCTTCCTGCTGGAGGGCTGGCTGGTGTCGCTGCTGGGCATGGTCATCGGCCTGGTTATAGGCATTTTACTGGTATGGGCCCAGGACCGGTTCGGCCTGATTTCCATGCCGGGCAATTTCGTGGTGCAAGCCTACCCGGTGGTGCTCAAGGCCAGTGACATCCTTTGGACGGTGGCCGGGGTCGCCGGTGTGGGCCTTCTCATGGCCCTGATCCCTACCCGCAAGCTATGAAGGACGCCCCGTCACGCACTTTTGGCCGATTTCGCGCAGCCCGCGGTCCCAAAGGGCAGCGCATTACGCGTTTTTGGCCCTTTTTGTGCATCGCGCTGATCCTGCTGGCCGCCCTGGACCTGCTGGCCGGGAACGGGCTGGGCGCAGTGGGTGGCGTGCTCCTGTGGAAGCTCCGCCTGCCCCGGATGCTGACGGCCGTGGTGGCCGGCGCGTCCCTGGGCCTTGCCGGCGCCCAGATGCAAGCCGTGTTCCGCAATCCCCTGGCCGACCCGCATATCATGGGCGTAAGCGGGGGCGCCGGCCTGGGCGCCGCCGTCGTTTCCCTGGCGCTGGGGTCATCGGCCTGGTGGTTCTCCGGCACGAGCATGGCCCTCGCCGCCATATTGGGGGCCTTTCTCACCTCCGCCCTGATTGTGACGCTTTCTGCCCGAGTGCGATCTTCCACCCTGCTCATCCTGGGGGTGATGCTGGGATTCATCTTCAGCGCCGTCACCTCCATCCTGCAGTATTCGGCCGGGGAGGAAAGCCTGAAACTTTTTTATAGCTGGATGGCCGGCAGCTTTTCCGGCACCCGGTACGGGGAACTCGCCGCCATGGCAGCCGCCTTGCTGGGCGGTATGGTGCTGGCGGTCTGCAACGGAAAAGGGCTGGACCTGATTCTGTTCGGGGACGACTATGCCACCTTCTCCGGGGCCTCCACCCGGGCCATCCGAACCCAGGCCATGCTGTCGGCCAGCCTGATGACCGGCATGGTCACGGCGTTCTGCGGGCCCGTGGGCTTCGTGGGCATCGTGGCTCCACACCTGGCCCGCCGCCTCTGGGGCACCGCGGCCCACCGGAGCCTGATTCCGGGCACCATGCTCACCGGCGCTTTCCTGGCCCTGGTGGCCGACATCCTGGCCAACCTGTGGCCCACTCCCCTGCCGGTGGGCAGCACCATGGCCCTTATCGGCATTCCGCTCGTGCTGGTCCTGCTACTAAGAAACACCTCATAGCCAACAACTTACGCAAAAGCCCTGCCGCAAAAGTACAGCAGGGGTTTCATGTAAAAGCCTCAACGCCAAAAAGTTACGTGACAATAAAGATTGACCATATCGGCTACGGGAACCACATCCTGGTCCGGGACATCGCTTTCACGGTGTCTCCCGGCGAGTGTCTGCTCCTGGCCGGCGCCAACGGATCCGGCAAAACCACCCTCCTGAAAGCGTTGGCCGGCGGGGCAATACCCTCGGAAACCCATGGCCACCCTCGGCCGTGTAAGAGGGAGGGGCCCGTCGGCGAAGCCGATGGGAGGGGCCGGAGCGAAGCGGAGGCGGTTTCCGGGGGTATTGCCCCGCCAGGCCAGATACTGTTCATTCCGACAGGGATTCCCAAGGTGAAGGGATTCAGCGTGCGGGAGTTTGTGCGGACGGGCTGCTACCGGGAGAGCGACTGGGCCGGGCGGCTGCGTCCGCGGGCCGAAACCCGCCTGGAAGAGTCACTGAAGCTGCTAGGACTGAGCCATTTGGCCGAACGGGACATTGCCACCCTCAGCGACGGGGAATTCCAGAAGGCCTGCATCGCCGTGGGACTTACCCGGCGGGCGGGACTGCTGCTGCTGGACGAGCCCACCGCGTTCCTGGATGTGGAGAACCGGCTGATGGTGCTGCGCTCGCTGCGGGATGCGGCATCGGAAACGGGCACCGCCGTCATCTTCTCTTCCCACGACCTGCACGACGCCCTGCAAGTGGCCCGCCGGGTGCTGGCAATAACTCCGGACGGCCGTCTGCTGGAATCCGGCCCTGAAAACCGGGAAGCCGTCCTGGCCCGGGCCTTTCCCCATGCCGGATGGTGAAACAAATTTGAAAGGAAATGATACGGGATTATACCCGGATATGGACTTTTCTTTGTATTTTTGTAAAAACCACATACCATGAACCGATTCCTTATCCCTATTCTGGCCGCCCTGGCCATCAGCGCGTGCACTGCCCCCAACCCGAAAGACCAGGATGGCAGCGACCTGTGGCTGGCCGCCGGAAGGCCCTACCAGGAAGTGCTTTCCAGCGTGGAAACGGCTGTGAATCCAGCCCTTCCGGCAGAAGGCTACCATATTTACGACAAAGACGGCGTCCGTCACATAGACGCCGGATCGGAAGCCGGACTGCGCTACGGCGTCTATGCCCTTCAGCGGGCGGAGGTCCTGGGAGAAGCACGGCCCGGAATGGACCTGCAGGAAGCTCCCGCCTACGACTTGCGGCTGCTCAACCACTGGGACAACCTGGACGACTCCGTGGAACGCGGCTATGCCGGCGGTTCCATGTGGGAATGGACGTCGCCCTCCATTCCGGAAGCGCGCATCCGCCGCTACGGGGAGCTGTGCGCCTCCGTGGGCCTGAACGGCGCCGTCCTGAACAACGTGAATTCCAATCCCCTGATGCTGGATGCCGCGCACATCGCCCGCGTGGCGCAGATCGCCGACATCCTCCGCGAATACGGCATCAAAGCCTACATCGCCATCAAATGGACCAGCCCCATCGCCCTGGACGGGCTCAAAAGCGGGGATCCGCTGGACCCGGCCGTGCAAAAATGGTGGCAGGACAAGGCCGCGGAAATCTATAAGGCCATCCCGGACTTCGGCGGGTTCCTGGTCAAGGCCAATTCCGAGGGCCAGGCCGGTCCGCAGGATTACGGCCGCACCCATGCCGACGGCGCGAACATGCTGGCGCGGGCCCTGGCCCCGTATGGCGGCATCGTGATGTGGCGGGCCTTCGTATATGCCCCCACCAGCCCGGACCGGGCCAACCAGGCCCTGGAAGAGTTCCTGCCCCTGGACGGACAGTTCGACGACAACGTGATTGTCCAGATCAAGAACGGCCCGGTGGACTTCCAGCCCCGCGAACCGTTCAGCCCGCTCTTCGGCAAGATGCGTGACACCAAGATGATGATGGAGTTCCAGATTACCCAGGAGTACCTGGGCTTCTCCAACCACATAGCCTATCACGGCACCACCTGGGAGGAATGCCTGCGAAGCGACACCTATCGTGACGGGGCGGGCTCCCCGGTGTCGGACATGATCACGGCCATCGCCGGCGTGGCCAATACCGGACAGGATCCCAATTTCTGCGGCTACGTGATGGCCCAGGCCAACTGGTATGCCTTCGGCCGCCTGGCCTGGAATCCGGACCTGAACGCAGAGGATATTGCCGACGAATGGATCCGGCAGACCTTCCTGGTCCCGGACGGCATGAGTGAAGGCGCTTTCCAGACGCGTTTTGTGAACCCGCTGCGCGGAATCCTGATGGACTCCCGGGAGGCGGTGGTGAACTACGAGATGCCCCTGGGCCTGCATCACCTGTTCGGCGGTACGCACTACGGCCCCATCCCCTGGGACAAGATGCCGCCCCGTCCGGACTGGTGGCCCTCCTACTACCACCAGGCCGACGCTGATGGAATCGGCTTTGACCGCACGGCCACCGGGTCGGACAACGTGCACCAGTACAACGAGCCCCTTGCCTCCCAGTTTGGCAATCTGGACACCTGCCCGGAGAACCTGATCCTGTGGTTCCACCACGTTCCCTGGGACTACAAGATGCGCTCCGGCCGCACCCTCTGGGAAGAGCTCTGCCTGCACTACGACACGGGCATCTCCCAGGTAGAAGACTACCGGCGCATCTGGGAAAGCCTGAAACCGTACGTGGCACCCGCCCTCTACGAAGAGGTGGCCACCAAGCTCCTCATCCAGAGGAACGACGCACAGTGGTGGCGGGATGCCTGCGTGGGCTATTTCCAGCAGCTGAACGGCCTGCCGCTGCCCTCCGAGGTGCGCCCGCTGATCATCCCCATCGATACGCTCAAGGGCAAGCTGCTCCGCTCCGACAAGATGGGCATGCCCGTCTTTGACGACCAGTACCGGGTGGTACTGGACCCGATCCGCCCGCGCCAAAGAAGATAAAGCATCCGGGATATGAAAAAGTTAAGCCTGATTCTTGCGGCCGTTGCCGCAGCGTGCTGCTTCTGCGCCTGCCAAAAGCCCGCCTGGGTCACCACTTGGGCCACCGCCCTCCAGATTGCGGAGCCGCACAACCGTCCGCCGCAGCCCGGCCTCTCGGGGAATTCCTTCCGCCAGATCGTGCAGGTTTCCGTGGGCGGAACCGAGCTCCGGCTGCATCTGAGCAATCTTTTCAATACGGACGCCACGGAGATCCTGGGCGTGGAAATCGCCCGGGCTGCATCCATGGGCGCCTCTCCGGACATCGTGGAAGGCACTTCCGTAGAGCTCACCTTCGGCGGGCATCGCGCAGTGACCATGGAGCCCGGCGGCGAGGCCGTGTCGGATCCGATCCGCTTCCCGCTCAAGGACAGGGACAACCTGGCCATCACCATCCATTACGGCAGCATATCGGCCGAAACGCTCACCAGCCACCCCGGCTCGCGGACATCGTCCTACATCGCACTGGGGAACACCTCCGATTTCTCCTCCCCTGCCGCCGTCACGGCACACTGGTACACCATCAGTTCCATTGACGTCCGGCCGATGAAAGAAAGCGCCGCCATCGCCGTCCTGGGCGATTCCATCACCGACGGGCGCGGGACCACCACCAACGGGCAGGACCGCTGGACGGACCAGCTCTCCCGGTCCCTGCTGAAAGCCGGGAAAAACATCGCCGTGCTCAACTTCGGCCTGGGAGGAAACTGCATCCTCCGCGGCGGACTGGGCCCCACCGGAGAGAGCCGCTACCCGCGGGACCTCTTCGGCCATGAAGGGGTGAAATACATCATCCTGTTCGAGGGCACCAACGACCTGGGCGGCAGCCGGGACGGCCGGCAGACAGCGACGGAAATCCAGGCCGTCTGGACAAGGATTGTACGGGAGGCCCACGAAAAGGGCATCAAAGTTTTTGGCGCCACCGTTACGCCCGTTAAGGGAAACGGTTACTACTCAGAGGATCACGAGGCCGGCCGGCAGCAGCTGAACCAGTGGATCCGCAGCGGCGGCATCTTCGACGGCGTAATAGACTTCGACCGCATGGTGGCATCGGCCGATGACCCCGACCGTCTGGACCCGGCCTATCTCTTCGAGAACGACTGGCTCCACCTGAATGCCAAGGGCTACGAGGTAATGGGCTACGGGATAGACACTTCCCTGTTTGAATAAAAGCCACAAAAAAGAAAGCGCCGACCGATTTGGTTGGCGCTTTTTGGTACTGGGTAGGAGAATCGAACTCCTATTGCGAGATTGAGAATCTCGAGTACTAACCGTTATACGAACCCAGCAGGTTGGAGTGCAAAGGTACGATATTTTTTCGAATCTGCAAATTTTTATTTCAGGAACACGAAAAAAACAGCCAGGACCATGCAGAC
This sequence comes from uncultured Bacteroidales bacterium, assembly GCA_946187865.1. Lineage (GTDB taxonomy): Bacteria > Bacteroidota > Bacteroidia > Bacteroidales > UBA932 > Cryptobacteroides. The sequence goes on along the minus strand of CAMHST010000018.1, from coordinate 22,098 downwards.
AAAGGCGGCCAGATGGTTCCACTGGATGGGCTGCCCTTTGAAAAGGAAGGTGACGATCACCGTGAAGATGGTGAGCGAAATCACCTCCTGGATCACCTTCAGCTGCATCAGGTTGAACGGCCCGCCGTTGCCCTGGAAGCCAATCCGGTTGGCCGGGACGGTAAGGCAGTACTCGAAGAAAGCGATGCCCCAGGAAAACAGGATGATCAGGATAAGCGGCCAGCCCGTGGAGATTTTCATTTCCTGCAGCTTGAGATGGCCGTACCAGGCGAACGTCATGAAGATGTTCGAGAAGATGAGCATTACGATGGTCCAGATGCCTTGCATGTCAATTTGTTTTTGGGGCGCAAAATTAATATATTTGTAGGATTTTACAGCTAATTAGTTTAAATATTTTCGATATGACCCTTATCAAATCCATTTCCGGAATCCGGGGAACCATCGGCGGAGAGCCGGGCGGCGCCCTCACCCCGCTGGACATTGTCAAGTTCACCGCTGCCTATGCAGCCACCCTTCCCCAGCGCAAAGCTACGCCCAATGGCAGCCGATACAAGATTGTTGTGGGCAAAGACGCCCGCATGAGCGGCGACATGGTGGAACAGCTGGTGGTGGGCACCCTGGTGGGTTGCGGAATAGACGTGGTCAAGTGCGGCTTCGCCTCTACCCCCACCACGGAAATGGCGGTCCTGTTTGCCGGGGCCGACGGGGGCATCATCCTCACGGCCAGCCATAATCCGCGCCAGTGGAACGCCCTTAAACTCCTGAACGACAAGGGCGAATTCCTCACCGCGCTGGAAGGACAGGCCGTCCTGGACCTGGCGGAGAAAGAGGACTTCCACTTCGCAGAGGTGGACCAGCTGGGCACCATCGAGGAGGAAGACTTCACAGACAAGCACCTGGACGCCGTCCTGGCTCTGCCCGCCGTGGATGTGGAAGCTGTCAAGAACGCGCATTTCACCGTCGTGGTAGATGCCGTCAATTCCGTGGGCGGCATCATCATGCCCCGCCTCCTGAAACGGCTGGGCGTGAAGTGCATCGGCCTTAACTGCAACCCCACCGGAGACTTCGCCCACAATCCGGAGCCGCTTCCGGCCAACCTGGTGGATCTGTGCGAAACCGTGAAGAAAGAGAAGGCAGACCTGGGCGTGTCCGTCGATCCGGACGTCGACCGCCTGGCTTTCATCTGCGAGAACGGCGAGCCCTTCGTGGAAGAATACACCCTGGTGAGCGTAGCGGACTACCTGTGCGAACTGGCCCAGAAGGAAGGCAAGCCCATCGCCACGGTGAGCAACCTTTCCTCTACCCGCGCCCTCCGCGACGTGACCGAGGCCCATGGCGGCACGTACTACGCCGCAGCCGTGGGAGAGGTGAACGTGACCACCAAGATGCACGAGGTGGGCGCCCTGATCGGCGGAGAAGGCAACGGAGGCGTGATTTATCCCGCCATCCACGCCGGCCGCGACGCCATGGTGGGCGTAGCCCTGTTCCTGAGCAACCTGGCCCACAAAGGCATGAAGGTAAGCGAGCTCAAGAAGACCTACCCGCAGTACTATATCGCCAAGAACAAGATCCAGCTCAGCGACACGGCCCTTATAGACAAAATCCTGAACGAGCTCAAGACCCTCTACGCCAAGGAGAACATCAACGACATCGACGGCGTAAAGATCAACTTCGAGGCCGACAAAACCTGGGTGCACCTGCGCAAGTCCAACACCGAGCCCATCATCCGCATCTACTCGGAGGCCTCCACCATGGCCGACGCTGAAGCCCTTGGCAATGAAGTGATTGCCGTCGCAAACAAGATTATCGGCGCCTAAATGTTCTCTTTCCGGACCACACCGCTGGAAGACCAGCTGGACAAAGCCCTGCTGTACGGCAAGGTCGGTTGTTTCTGCACCCAGAACTGCTGGGACACCGCCCGCGGCCGCTGGATGTGGGACATTTTCCGGGAACGGAAGAACCTGGTCACCGTATTCAACCCCCGGGAAGCGGAGCTCACCCCCGGCACCAACCACATTGTCTTCGAGGCCGAAGCGCTCCGGGAACTGAACGCCGTAGTGGTGGAGATCCAGGATGTCGGGGTGCGGTATTTCAATTATACCAAGGACGTGATGCAGCTGATGGAAATGCTGCAGCTGCTGGGCGACGAAGCGCCTTCCCTCTATATCGTGGACCACATCAACCCCAGCGGGCGCGTGGTAGAAGGCAGCATTCCGTCGGTGGCGGGAGAAATGTATGTCCCCAAGGTGGCCCATCGGCACGGACTCACCCTGGGAGAACTGGTGAACCTGTATGCCTCCGAAATCGGGGCCAAGTTCCCCATCCACGTGATATCGGCCCGGGCGACGGACTCCGTGCGCCAGCTCATGCCCTGGACCATCGCACCGGCCTCGGACATCCCCGGCCTTTTCAGCTCGTACCTGTACAGCGGCGGCGGCCTGTGGAACAATACCACCATCACGCCGGGAATCGGGACGGCACGCCCCTACGAATACATCGGGGCGCCGTTTGTAAAGCCCATTCAGCCACAGGAGCTTCCGCAGGCGCCCGGTGCGCTGCTGCGCCCCTGCTCCTTCACGCCGGCCGCCGGCCGGTACAAAGGGGAACGCTGCTTCGGCTTCCAGATTATGCTGGTACCCGGCGAAGATTATCACAGCCTGCTGCACACCCTGCACCTGATGCGCTGGTTCGCGGAGCATTATTCGGCTTTCGAGTTTTCCCCCGCCTTCTGGACCAAACTGGCCGACCCTGTCCTGGAAGCCTACCTGAAGCAGGAAATCACCTTCGACGTTGTGCAGGAGCACGTGAAACTGGAAGAACAGAAATGGATACGCAAGGCCAAGCGCTATATTCTATACGAAGACCAGCCGTATCGGATGAAATAATTTGGAAATTACCTGCAGAATACCTATCTTTGCGCTTCCAAATTGTTAACAATTTATTTTTAGGTAAAATGAAGAAAGGAATCCATCCCGAAACCTACCGTCTTGTAGCTTTCAAGGATATGTCAAACGACACGGTGTTCATCACCCGTTCCTGCGCTCCCTCCAAGGAAACCCTTACCGTGGAAGGCGTAGAGTACCCGCTGGTGAAACTGGAGATTTCCAACACTTCCCACCCGTTCTACACGGGCAAGGTGAAGCTTGTGGACACCGCCGGTCGCGTGGATATGTTCTATCAGAGATACAAGAGCCGCAAGAAATAATCACTTCCGGCAAAAGGTTCAACATCCGGTCTTTCTCAGAGAAAGGCCGGATGTCTTTTTAGATGCGAGCACGGCTTTACTTTGCGCGCAGGGCGCGGCCGGAGGTCTTGAGGGCTTCCTTGTCCAGGACGCCGCCCGCAAGCACTTCGCGTCCGTTGATGAAAACGCGCCGGATGCCGAAGGAGGCCTGCCGGTCGGGAGTTGCCTGCTTCATCTCGGCCTCGTCGAAGACGGTAAGGTCGGCATAGAAACCGGGCTTGAGGTAGCCGCGTTCCGGAATGCTGAAGCGGTCTGCCACGCCGCCGGTCATCTTCCGGATGGTGCGGGGCATGGTGTCTCCCCTGCCCAGCAGCGAGTCGCGGATGAACTTGGGGAAGCAGTCGTAGATGGCGGGGTTCTGGATGCCGTGCTCCTCCACCCAGGCGTCGGTCATGTACAGGACATCGTCCCGCCGGGACTGCCACTGGATGATCTCCGGCGTACTGTAGGGGCCCATGTTCACGCGGCCTTTGAAACCGGACATCTCGCAAAGGTCCAGGTAGGTGTCGATGCAGGATTTCCCGCTTTCCTGAGCAATCTGCCAGACAGTCTTGCCCTCGTACTGCTCGTTTCCTTCTCCCACATAGGCGATGATGATATCCTTCCAGCCGAAGCCCAGCAGCTGAATGGAGACCCAGGCCAGGACGGCGAAACGCCATTTGTTCCAGGGTTTGCGTTTGTCTTCCGGGGAAAGCGCCTGGTACCACGCAGGCAGGATGACGGTGATCACCGATACGCCCAGCAGCTCGTTGTAGATATCAAACTGCGCATCTACGCCCTCGGCCTTCATCTGGTCCAGGATCCGGTGAACCTGGTCCCGGTACTTAAAGGTGTTCCGCCCCACGAAAATGGCGTGGGAATACTGGAGCTTCAGGTGTGTGCCCCGGGACATCTCTTTCAGTTCGTCCAGCGCCCGCAGGATATGCGCCCTGCCCAGGAGCGGGTAATCCATGGACACGGCCGACTCTGCCCTGGGGTGGACGGTGAGGGGACGGTTGTATTTCTGGGCCAGGAGGGCTACGTCGCGGGTCTCCGCCACGGAGGTGAAGCGCCCGGGCTCGTACATCATGCCCAGCGAAAGGCCGCAGGCCCCTTCCCGGAGGCCCTCCTCCATGATGGAAAGCATGCGCTGCTTCTCTTCCGGGGTCAGTTCCCGGTGCTCCCAGCCGGCTACGCTGGTGCGGGCCGTACAGTGGCCCACGATGACGGCGACGTTCACAGGGTTCTTCCGGTCGATGGCTTCGAGAAAGCTGCCGACGCCGGGGTAAACACCCGTCGTGTCTCCCTTATAGCCGAAAAGGCCGCCGCCCACCTTATCTACATAGGGGCTGTCGGCCTCGAATCCCACGGCCGACAGGCCGCAGTTGCCGGTGATGAACGAAGTGATGCCCTGCCGGATGAAGGGCTCGATGTACTTTAACGGCTCTTTCTTGATCACGAACCAGTCATTGTGGGAATGGGCGTCGAAAAACCCGGACGAGATGCTCAGGCCGTCCAGTTCCACAACCGTGTCCGCTTTCTCCGACAAATCAGGGCCGACGGCGATGATCCTGTCGTCATCGATGAGGACGTCGCCCATGAAGGCATCGGCCCCGGTGCCGTCGTAAATTTTACCATTTTTGAATAAGGTCCGCATGTTTAGGTTTCTTTACAGTCTTTTTTTTACGCTCCAGCTTCCCATCTTCGTTCCCTTGTACTAGGTTCTTCTTGGAATTGGTGAAAATTTTTAAAATTAGCGAAAAAAATCCGAAAAGTGTTCATGCCCCGACACGATAATGCACAAAAAAATGCCACCGACGTGTGTCAGTGGCATTTTCAGTGACTCCAACAGGACTCAAACCTGTAACCTTTTGATCCGTAGTCAAATGCTCTATTCAATTGAGCTATGGAGCCATTTCGGAGGGCCTTAGGCCGCTTCCTTATTTTTCTGCAACGTAAACTTTCTCCCTGATACGTGCTTTCTTACCGGTGAGGTCACGGAGGTAGAAGATACGGGCGCGGCGAACCTTGCCGAACTTGTTAACCTCAATGCTGTCAATGAACGGTGACTCATACGGGAAAATCCTTTCTACACCCACGCCGCTGGCGATTTTGCGAACCGTGAAGGTTCTGGTGAAGGGATCCATACCCTTGATCTGGATAACCACTCCGCGGAACTTCTGGAGTCTTTCCTTATCACCTTCCTTGATTCTGTAGGTAACGGTGACAGTGTCACCGGCCTTGAAATCCGGGAAAGAAGCAACTTTCTCATTCTGGAAAGCCTGCTCTGCAACTTTTATCAAATCCATAATTTCTAATCTCTTTATGCAACATTGCGGTTTGGCTCCTGACAAGAGGTTGCGTTGTTTTTGGGACTGCAAAGATACAAACTATTTGCAAACTCCCAAAATTTTTCCGGGATTTTTTAGAAAATATTTTTCACTTTGTCAAAAGTGGCTTTGTCTTCCCGGGTAAGGTCCGGCGTGAAGGAGGAACTGCCGCGCAGCTGCTCCAGCAATTCGCGCTCCTGCCGGGACAGCTTATGGGGCACCCAAACCTGGAATTTCACGTACAAGTCTCCGGTGCCGCGGCCATATCCCTGTACGCTGGGAAGGCCTTTCCCGCGGAGCTTGACCACCGTGCCGGACTGGGTTCCCGGCTCTACCTTCACTTTATAGCTGCCGTCCAGGCAGGGAATGGAGACCTCGCAGCCCAGCATGGCATCCATCACCGAAATGATCCGGGTATAGAACAGATTGTTGCCGTCCCGCTGCAGCTGGGGATGCGTTATCTCATTGATGACAACCAGCAAGTCTCCGTTGACACCACCCTGAGGGGCGGCATGGCCTTCTCCCCGGACAGTAATCTGCATGCCGTCCTCTACCCCGGCGGGAATGGTAACCCGCACGGTTTCCCGGCGACGCTCCAGACCGGTTCCGCCGCAACGACGGCAGGGATTGGTGATGATTTTCCCCACCCCCTGGCACTGCGGACAGGTACCCACGGTATAGCCCATGCCGAACAGACTCCGGGTTTGCTGACGGACACGCCCCTGGCCACCGCAGGTGGGGCAGGTTTTGATGTCGGCGTCGCTCTTGGCGCCCTTTCCGTTACATTCCGGGCAGGGACGGTTGCGCTCGATGGTGACTTCCTTCACGCAGCCGGACGCAATCTCTTCCAGGGTGAGCTTGACGCTGGTGCGGATATCCCGGCCGCGCAGCACCCTTTGCTGGGGCTCTGAAGCGCCGCCGCCGAAACCGCTGAAACCGCCAAAATCGAAGCCGAAACCGCCGCCGAATATGTTGCGGAGGAAATCGTTGATATCCATGCCGCCGAAGTCGAACCCGCCGGCGCCGCCGCCCATTTGATCTGCGGCAAAGCCGAACTGGTCGTACTTGGCACGCTTGTCGGGGTCACTGAGGATGGAATAAGCCTCTGCCGCTTCCTTGAAATGGTCTTCCGCCGTCTTTTTCTCCGCGTCCGTGCCGTTTACCCAACGGTCCGGATGCCATTTAAGGGCCAGTTTCCGGTAGGCCGACTTGATTTCGTCGGCCGAGGCCTTCTTGTCTACCCCCAGAACCTCATAGTAGTCTCTCTTGTTAGCCATAATTATGCTCCTACAACAACTTTAGCGTAACGGAGAACCTTTCCGCCCAGGGTGTATCCCGTCTGAACCACATCGATCACCTTCCCCTTCTGGTCCTCCGACGGAGCCGGGAAAGTGGTGACAGCCTCATGGAGTTCCGTGTCGAAATCCGCACCCTTGGCCTCTATCCGCTCCAGCCCCTTCCCTTTGAGGAAAGTGGTAAGCTTGGTGAAGATCATCTGGGTACCGGCCTTCGCCGACTCCGAATCATTGCTGCTTTCCAGCGCGGCGAGGGCGATTTCACAATCGTCCAGAATAGGGAGAAGGCCCTTGATGGTGTCGGCCGAGGCCGAACTGACCAGGGCCAGTTTCTCCTCTGCCGTGCGGCGGCGGAAGGTGTCAAACTCTGCCATCAGGCGCAGGTAATCCGCCTTGGCATCTGCCGCCTGCTGCCGGGCCTGGTCTGCCTGGGTGACGGCCTCCTTGCGCTTTTCTTCCGCTTCCTCCAACTGTTCGTTCAATCCCTCTACTCGTGCTTCTAAAGCAGCAAGCTTTTTATTGTCAGGTACTTCCTGTTTATTGTTTTTCTTTTTATCAGCCATAATTCCATTGAATATCCGGCCTGTTCCCCTTCAAAATGCCTGCCACCGCACCCATCCTGCCAATATGGCAGGCCGGAGGGTGTCCGATAGTCTGACAGCAGGGCCCGTTTGGCCTGGGACATTTTGCCCTGCTCCACCAGGGCGTCCAGGCGGTTCTCGTACTTGCGGCGGCGACGCCCGCTGAACCCGGCCAGGAACCCGCGGATGTCCAAGTCTGCCTTGGCGGCGTTACACGCGGGACAAGCGCATACCTTGTTCCCGTATTCATTGGTTCCGCCTTTGGAGCGCGGGACGATATGGTCTGTCTCCAGGCTTTCTGCCGTAAGGGGATGACCGCAATACACACACGCACCGGCCGCCTCTTCCAGCAGCCGCTCTTTTTGGGATTTCTCTCTCTTTTCCATAACTCTTCCTTTTTTCCTGCAAGATAGCACCCTTTCGGGCCGGAACCCAATCCTGGCAATTTTGCCAGAATTTGGAAATCTCAATTAAAAACTTATTCTACCTTCGAGAAATAATTCTTAACTTTATGGGCCCGATTAGTTATAACTAATAACCTAAAGAATGAAAAAAATTATCGAATGCGTACCCAATTACAGTGAAGGACGCGACAAAACCATCATAGACGCCATCGTTGCGGCCATATCGGCCATAGAAGGGGTAAAGGTACTGGACGTGGACCCGGGAGAAGCCACCAACCGGACCGTAGTCACCTTCGTGGGAGAGCCGGAACCCGTTGTGGAAGCGGCCTTCCAAGGCGCGAAAAAGGCACAGGAACTCATTGACATGCGCCGTCACCACGGCGCCCATCCCCGGAGCGGCGCCACCGACGTGCTCCCCCTGATTCCCGTAAGCGGCATCACCCTGAAGGAATGTGCGGCCCTGGCCAGGAAACTGGCCTGGCGCATGTACGAGGAACTGGGCATCCCCTGCTACCTCTATGAAGCCGCCGCCCAAAAGCCGGAGCGCAAGAATCTGGCAGTCTGCCGCGCCGGAGAGTACGAGGCCCTTCCCGAGAAAATGGCCGACCCGGACCGCAAGCCGGACTTCGGCGGCGCCTACGACGAGGTGGCCGCCAAAGCGGGCGCCAGCAACGTGGGCGCACGGAACTTCCTGGTAGCCGTAAACTTCAACCTGAACACCACCTCTACCCGCCGGGCCATGGCCGTGGCGTTCGACGTCCGGGAAAAAGGCCGAAAAGCCCGTGAAGGAGGCTCCCTCACCGGAAAACTCCTCAAAGACGAAAACGGGGAGCAGATCTGGATTCCCGGAACCCTCAAGGGCTGCAAGGCGATCGGCTGGTACATAGACGAATACGGCATCGCCCAGGTGTCCATGAACATCACCGACATTGATGCCACACCCCTGCACGTAGCCTTTGAAGAAGTTTCCCGCGCAGCAGCCGCCCGCGGACTCCGCGTCACCGGCGCAGAGATCGTGGGCCTGGTCCCGAAACGGGTCCTGCTGGAAGCCGGCCGCTTTTATCTGGAGAAACAGCAGCGTTCCCTGGGCATTCCCGAAGAGGAAATCGTGAGAATCGCAGTGAAGTCCATGTCCCTGGACGACCTCAAGCCCTTCAACCCCAAGGAGAAGGTGATCGAGTACCTGATGGACGACGGGAAAGCGGGACTTACCGGAATGACGGTGCGCGCCTTCACCGAGGAGACCGCATCGGAATCCGCGGCGCCGGGCGGCGGCAGCATATCGGCCTGCATGGGGGCCTTCGGGGCCGCCCTGGCCACCATGGTCGCCAACTTGAGCGCCCACAAGCGGGGCTGGGACAGCCGCTGGAAGGAATTCTCCGACGTGGCCGAAAAGGGCCAGCAGCTTGTAATGCGCCTTCTGGGTCTGATCGACGAGGACACCGCCGCCTTCAACCGCATCATGGACGTCTTCTCCATGCCCAAGGGAACGGCCGAGGAGAAAGCCGTCCGGGACAAAGCCCTGGAAGAGGCCACCCTGTATGCCGCCCAGGTGCCGCTCATGACCATGGAAGCCGCCCTGGAGGCCCTTCCGCTGGCCCTGGAGATGGCCCGCAGCGGCAATCCCGCCAGCGCGTCCGACGCCGGTGTAGCCGCCCTGGCCGCCACAGCCGGCATCCGGGGCGCCGCCCTGAATGTCCGCATCAACGCCGCCTCCCTGAAAGACAAGACTCCCGCCCTGCCGCTGCTGCAAAGGGCCGGCGAAATCGTCCGGCAGGCACAGGAACTGGAGAAACAAGTACTGGAAGAAGTTAACAACCACATAGACATACAATGACATTCGCAGAAGAGATCCTGGCAGGGATTCCGGCCGACAGGCTGCCGGAGCCCAAACCATACGACACCGCCATCAACCATGCCCCCAAGCGCAAGGACATCCTGACACCGGAAGAGAAAGTCCTCGCCCTGAAGAACGCCCTGCGCTATTTCCCGGAAAACCTGCATGCGCAGCTGGCGCCGGAGTTTGCGCAGGAGCTGAAAGACTATGGCCGCATCTACATGTACAGGTATCGGCCTTCCTATAAGATATATGCCCGGCCGATAGACGAATACCCCGCCCGCAGCCGCCAGGCCGCGGCCATCATGGCCATGATCCAGAACAATCTGGACGAAAGGGTGGCCCAGCACCCGCACGAGCTGATCATCTACGGCGGAAACGGCGCCATCTTCCAGAACTGGGCGCAGTACCGCCTGGTGATGCAGTACCTCTGCACCATGACCGACGAGCAGACGCTGGTCATGTACTCCGGCCATCCGCTGGGCCTGTTCCCCAGCCACAAGGACGCCCCCCGGGTGATCGTGACCAACGGCATGGTCATCCCCAACTATTCCAAACCGGACGACTGGGAGCGCATGAATGCGCTGGGCGTGAGCCAGTACGGTCAGATGACCGCCGGCAGTTACATGTATATCGGCCCGCAGGGCATTGTGCACGGGACCACCATTACGGTGATGAACGCCGCCCGGAAGCAGCTGATAGCCAAAGGCATGGACGGTGAAGACCGCGGCGGGCTCCTGTTTGTCACGGCAGGCCTGGGCGGCATGTCCGGCGCCCAGCCCAAGGCCGGCAACATAGCCGGTGTGGTGAGCGTCACGGCCGAGGTGAACCCCAAAGCGGCCCGGAAGCGCTTCGAGCAGGGCTGGGTGGACGAGCTGCACGAGAGCCTGGACGAGCTCATTCCCCGCATCCGCAAGGCGGTGGAGAACAAGGAGGTCGTTTCCCTGGCCTACGTGGGCAACGTGGTGGACCTGTGGGAACGCCTGGCCGACGAAGACATCCGGGTGGACCTGGGCTCCGACCAGACCTCCCTCCACAACCCCTGGGCCGGCGGCTACTACCCCGTGGGATACAGCCTGGAGGAGAGCAAACGCATGATGGCAGACGAGCCGGAACGCTTCCGGAGCGCCGTGCAGGAGTCCCTGCGCCGCCACGTGGCCGCCGTCAACCGCCTCGCCGCCCGGGGCATGTATTTCTTCGACTACGGCAACGCCTTCCTGCTGGAAAGCTCCCGCGCCGGAGCCGACATTATGAAGGAGGACGGCACTTTCCGCTATCCGTCCTACGTGCAGGACATCATGGGCCCGCTCTACTTCGACTATGGTTTCGGCCCGTTCCGCTGGGTGTGCATGAGCGAAAAACCGGAAGACCTGGCCAAGTCCGACGCGCTGGCGGTCTCCGTCCTGGAGCGCCTTTCCCAGGACGCCCCGGCTCAGATCAAAGGCCAGATGCAGGACAACATCCACTGGATCCGCGAAGCCGGACGGAACCACCTGGTGGTGGGCTCCCAGGCCCGCATCCTGTATGCCGACTGCGAAGGCCGCACCCAAATAGCGCTGGCTTTCAACGAAGCCATCCGGAAAGGGGAAATCTCCGGCCCCATCGTCCTGGGACGCGACCATCACGATGTCTCCGGCACCGACTCCCCCTTCCGGGAGACCTCCAACATCTATGACGGTTCCCGCTTCTGTGCCGACATGGCTGTCCAGAATGTGATCGGGGACGGATTCCGCGGCGCCACCTGGGTGAGCATCCACAACGGCGGCGGCGTAGGCTGGGGCGAAGTGATAAACGGCGGATTCGGCATGGTCATCGACGGCAGCGAAGACAGTGCCCGCCACATCCGTGAAATGCTGTTCTGGGACGTGAACAACGGCATCGCCCGCCGCAGCTGGGCCCGTAACGAAGGGGCCCGCTTCGCCATCGAGCGGGAAATGGCCCGCACCCCCGGCCTTCAGGTCACCCTTCCCCATTTTGCCGACGAAAACTTAATCCGAAAAACCTTATCCTGACATGCATCCCATATCCCATGCCCATCTCTCGCTGGAGAGACTGAAAAACATCATCGAGAACCACGAAAAGATCATGCTGTCCCAGGAGGCGACGGCGGCCATCGTCAAATGCCGCGAGTACCTGGACCGCAAGATGGAAGACCTGGACCGGCCCATCTACGGGGTCACCACCGGTTTCGGCTCCTTATATAATGTATCCATCCCCAAGGAAGACCTTTCCCAGCTGCAGCACAACCTTGTGATGTCCCACGCCTGCGGCGCCGGCGAGAAGGTGCGTCCGGAGATTGTGAAACTGATGCTCCTGCTCAAGGTCCAGAATTTCTCCTACGGCCATTCGGGGGCGCAGCTGGTCACCGTCCAGCGCCTGATAGACATGTTCAACGAGGACATCCTGCCCGTCGTGTACCAGCAGGGTTCCCTGGGCGCCTCCGGCGACCTGGCTCCGCTGGCGCACCTGAGCCTGCCCCTGATCGGGATGGGCGAAGTCCTGTATAAAGGAAAGATCCGCCCTTCGGCCGAAGTCTGGGCCGAAAAAGGCTGGGAACCCATCCGGCTGCAGAGCAAGGAAGGCCTGGCCCTTCTGAACGGCACCCAGTTCATGAGCGCCCACGCCATCTGGTGCCTGATCAAGAGCATGCGCCTGAGCAAATGGGCCGACGTGATCGGGGCCATGTCCCTGGACGCCTACGACGGCCGTATAGAGCCCTTCCTGCCCCTGACCCACAAACTGCGCCCGCACGTGGGACAGATCCTCACGGGAGAATCCTTCATGAAGCTCCTGGAAGGGAGCGAGCTCATCCGCAGGCCCAAGGAGCATGTACAGGACCCCTACAGCTTCCGCTGCATCCCGCAGGTGCACGGAGCCGTGAAAGACAACATCATGTATGTGAAGTCAGTGATCGAGAACGAAATCAATTCCGCCACGGACAACCCCAACGTGTTCCCGGACGAGGACATGGTTATATCGGCCGGAAACTTCCACGGCGAGCCCATCGCCATCCCCATGGATTCGCTCTCCATTGCCATGAGCGAGCTGGCCAGCATCTCTGAAAGAAGGACTTACCAGCTGATCCACGGGCTCAGGGGGCTCCCGAAGTACCTGGTCACGGAGCCCGGCCTGAACAGCGGATTCATGATCCCGCAGTACACGGCCGCCAACATCGTCAGCCAGAACAAGGGACTGTGCTGGCCGGCCTCCTGCGACTCCATTCCGTCTTCCCAGGGCCAGGAAGACCATGTTTCCATGGGGTCCAACAGCGCCACCAAACTGGTCCGCGTGGTGGACAACACGGAGACGGTCCTGGCCATCGAACTGTTCAACGCCGCCCAGGCACTGGAGTTCCGCCGCCCGCTCAAGTCCTCCCCCGCCCTGGAAAAGGTCTTCGAGGCCTACAGGAAGGAGGTTCCCTTTGTGGAGCAGGACACGTACATGCATCCGCTGATTGTCAAATCCATTGAATTCCTGCAAAGGGAAGAGTTCCTCCGATGATGATTATCCACAATATCGGCCTCCTCACCGGCATCCAGCCGCAGGGCAAACTGCGGACAGAGGGCATTGAACAAGGGTTTACCGAATCGATGGAAAATGCCTGGCTGCGCATCGAGGACGGCCGCATCGCCGGGTTCGGCCCCATGTCCACCTGCCCTTCCCTCTTTGGAGAAGAAGCCATAGACGCCTTAGGCGGGATGCTCATGCCCGGTTTCTGCGACAGCCATACCCACGTGGTGTATGCCGGCAGCCGGGACGGGGAATTCCTGGACAAGATCAAAGGTCTGTCTTATGAGGAAATCGCCGCCCGCGGGGGCGGTATCCTGAATTCGGCCGACCTGCTGCACCGCACCTCCGAGGAGGAGCTGTACCGGGAGTCGCTTCCCCGCGTAGAGGAGATGCTCGCGAAAGGGACGGTGGCCCTGGAGATCAAAAGCGGCTACGGGCTCAATCCGGAGGACGAGCTGAAGATGCTCCGGGTGATCCGCCGGATCGGGCAGACCGTTCCCGCCACCGTGAAAAGCACCTTCCTGGGCGCGCATGCCGTGGGGCGCGGGTACACGCACGAAGAATACGTCCAGGCCGTGATCCGGATGCTTCCGGAGGCTGCCCGGCTGGCCGATTTCGTAGATGTCTTCTGCGACGAGGGCTTTTTCACCGTGGAAGACACCGCCCGCATCCTGGAAGCCTCCAGGGGGCTGCTCACGCCCAAGATCCACGCCAACGAGCTGGCCGTGAGCGGCGGCGTGCAGGTGGGCGTCCGCTTCGGCGCCTTGTCGGTCGATCACCTGGAGCGCACCACGGAGGCCGAAATCGAAGCGCTCCGCGGAAGCGCCACCATGCCTACCATGCTGCCCGGATCTTCCTTCTTCCTGGGCCTCCCGTACGGCAAAGCCCGGGAATTCCTGAGGGCCGGACTGGGGGTGGCGCTGGCGTCGGACTACAACCCCGGGTCTTCCCCGTCCGGAGACATGCGCTTTGTGATGGCCCTGGGCTGCATCCGCATGCGGCTCACGCCCGTGGAAGCGTTCAACGCCGTCACCCTGAACAGCGCTTATGCCATGGGTTTAAGCGAAGAATACGGCTCCGTCACGGTCGGGAAACGTGCCGCCCTGATCCTCACCCACCCGGGATGGGACCTCACCAAAATCGCCTACCAGTACCAGACTCCGTTTATCCGACAGGTTTTTCTGTAAGTATTTCTTGACATTTTTATGGGGAAAGCTTATATTTGCCTTGTTATGAGAAAATTCTGCATTATCCTCGCATCGGCGCTGCTGCTCTGCTCCTGCGGCACATCCCGCCCCAATGGGCCCCTGTCCAACGAAACCGTAAACATCGGCTACGGTTCCGTCTCGGAAGACCAGATGACCACCTCCGTCTCCAAGGTCAAGAACAACCGGCAGATGGAGTCCTATTCCAGCATTTTCGAAATGATCAAAGGCCGGTGCCCGGGCGTCCAGGTGAACGGCGAACGCATCATTATCCGCGGCGTGGGCACCAACTCCGACGCCACGGACCCGATGTTCATCGTGGACGGGGTCAAAGTGGATGATATCAGCGGCATAAACCCCCAGGACGTAGATTCCATCGAAGTGCTCAAAGATGCCGCCTCCACTGCCATCTACGGTTCCCAATCCGGCAACGGCGTCATCATCATCACCACCAAGAAATAGCGTCTTTTGCAAAAAAGATTCCATGCCCGGGTCTGCAGCCCGGGCAATTTTTGTCTAAAATATGTATCTTTGCAGCATCGTAACCATTCATCCAGATGCTTTTGAAACACAACCTCTTTGCCCTCTTCCTGGCCCTGCCGCTCCTGGCGGCCTGCGCCGGCGGGGATGGGAAAGCCCTTGAGATCAGCTCCGAGGAAGACCTCTCCGGCCATACCCTCAGCACATCAGCCGGCAACTATTTCGACAGCAAATACGCCGGACGGGAAGACATCGACCTATTCCTCGTGAACTCGGAGGCCGACGGCATCCAGGCCATACGGCAGGGCATCGCCGATGTCTTCGTCACCGACGAGGTCGCCTTTTCCCAGAGCGCCCGCGAGAGACTGGGCATCAAACTGGCCTTCCGGGGTGAAGAGACCTTCGACGTAGCCTTCGCCGTCCAAAAAGGGAACCGGGCGCTGCTGGAAGAGATGGACCGCTTCATAGCGGCTTCCAAGGCCGACGGCTCGCTGGAGGCCGTCATCGGCCACTGGCTGAACGGGACGCCGATGCCTCCCCTCCCCGAGCCGGCCCGACGCGCCCAACCGGAGCCCTTCAGATGCATCACGGCCATCAACATGGAGCCGGTCTGCTTCCTGGGCGAGGGCGGGCAGTGGATGGGCATGGATGCAGACCTGCTCAGGCGCTTCGCCATCTGGAGCGGCCGGGATTTCCAGATGAGCCACCAGGATCTGGGGTCGGCCATCATCGCCCTGAACACCGGGCAGTGCGACGTGGTAAACGCCTGCCTTTATATAACCGAGGAGCGCCAAAAATCCGTAGATTTCACCCAGCCGTATTATCAGTGCCGTCCCGGGTACTTTGTCATTGACAGCGGAAAACCGCAGGGCATGGGCCTGAAAGAACGCCTGGAGATGAACCTGATCACCGAAGGCCGATGGAAACTCATCGTGGACGGCCTTTTGGAGACCCTCCGGATCACCCTTCTGGCCATCCTGCTGGGAACGGTGCTGGGCACGGGCCTGTGCGCCATGCTGCGCAGCCGCCGCAAATGGATCAGGAAAGCCGCCGGCCTATACGGGGCCTTCATCCAGGGCATCCCCACGCTGGTTCTGCTGCTGATCATGTTCTATGTGGTCTTCGCCCATTCCGGCCTGAGCGGAACGCTGGTCGCCATCGTCACTTTCGCCCTTTGCTTTGCCTGGTCGGCGGGAAGCATCTTCGACAGCGCCATCTCCTCCGTGCCCGCGGGCCAGAGAGAAGCCGGACTGAGCCTGGGATTCACCCCGCTGAAAACCTTCACCGGCATCGTGTTCCCCCAGGCCCTGAAAAAAGGATTGCCGCTCTTTACCGGGGAGTGCGTGGCACTGCTCAAAAGCACCTCCATCGTGGGCTATATCGCCATCATGGACCTCACAAGGGCCAGCGACCTCATCCGCAGCCGCACCTTCGACGCCTTCGTCCCGCTGCTGATCGTCACCATCGCCTACTTTGTCCTGGCCTGGATCATCCGCCTTTTGTTAAACCTCTTCCTTCCCAAGAAGTAATATGATACAAATCAGCCATTTAAGCAAAACCTTCACCAATCCCGACGGCACGGTCATCTCCCCCCTGAAGGATGTGAACTGCACTATCGAAAAAGGAGAGGTCATCAGCATCATCGGCCCGTCCGGAACGGGAAAGAGCACCCTTCTCAGGGCCATCAACATGCTGGAGCCGCCCACCTCCGGGCAGATTATCGTAGACGGCAAGGATGTCACAGCCGGAGCGTATCCGCTGGACAAGCTCCGCATGAAAATGGGCATGGTGTTCCAGAGTTTCAACCTGTTTGAACACAAGACGGTGCTGGAGAACATCATCTACGCCCCCATGAAGCTTCTGAAACGCTCGCGCGAAGAGGCCGTGGAAGAAGCCATGGAGCTCCTGAAAAAGGTGGGAATGGCCCAGAAGGCCGACGTTTACCCCTCTTCCCTGTCCGGCGGCCAGAAGCAGCGGGTGGCCATCGCCCGCTCCCTGGCCATGCACCCCGAGGTCATTCTCTTTGACGAGCCCACATCGGCCCTGGACCCCACCATGGTGGGAGAAGTCCTGAGCGTAATACGCCAGCTGGCCAAGGAGGGCATGACCATGCTCATCGTAACCCACGAAATGCGGTTCGCCCGTGACGTGAGCACCCGCATCTTCTTCATGAACGAGGGCGTCATCTACGAAGACGGCACCCCGGAACAGATTTTCTCCCACCCGGTCCGCAGCGCCACCAAAGCCTTCGTGAACCGGATCCAGAAGCTGGTCTATGAGATAGACTCCAACGCCTTTGACTTCCTGCAGATCCGTACCGGGATCAACCGGTTCTGTATCAAGTACAACCTTGCGGAAAAGGCCGACGTCGCCTATGAAATCGTGAAAGAGATGCTCTTCGGGCTCCTTCCGGACCTGAGGCCCCTCACCCTCCGGCTCACCCATGCGGAACTCTCCGGAGAAACCGCCCTGGATTTCATGGCCGAGGGCATCAAGGAGTCTCCCCTCCCCGACGGAAACGCCCTTGCCTCCATCCGGGCAAAGGCAAAGGGCATCGTGGAAGAGCCCACCGTCCGGGGATTCCGCATCAAAGTGCTCCTGTAAGCGGGAGTTTGAACAGGTTCAAGCATCACGCTCCGCCGGGCGTGATGCTTTCTATTATCAGGAGCAAGGTTCCGGAGGGGACTCGGACTTCGACAGTCTCGCCGACCTTTTTACCCATCAGAGCGGCCCCGATGGGCGATTTCAGCGAAATCTTACCCGCCTCAAGGTCCATCTCGTGCGGACTGACAATCTCGAAGCTCATGCGGGTATTCGTGGAAAGATTCGTGAACTCTACCCGGCTCAGAAGGCCGACCTGGTCTTTGGGCAGGACGCCGGGGTCTATCACGCGCGAATGCTCCAGGACCTTCTGCAGGAAACGGATACGGCTGATGGTCTTCCCCTGGATCCGCCTGGCCTCACGGTATCCCGCGTTGTCACTCCGGTCCCCTTGGGCGCTGGCCTCCGCGAGCTCTTCCTGCACCTTGGGGTAAACCACGCTGATCAGGTGGTTCAACTCGGCTGCGATTTCGTCGTATCGTTTCTTTGACAGGTATTCCATGGCGCAAATCTATCGGTTAAACGCGAGCTGTCGTCGGTATCGCGAAGCCACGGCAGGCAGCCCTGGATTACTTTTTCAGCAGCGGCATGCCCTCGTGCCAGGCGGTTCCGATCTTTTCGCCGATGGCATAATAGTCATTGCGCATCTGGTCAAAGGCAAAGGCATGCAGCTTTCCGGCGTCGATCTTGCCTTTGTCGTCCAGCACTTTTTCGTCGGCCAGTACATTCACAATCTCTCCCAGCACACGCAGGCCATAGGGCTGGTCCTGGAATTCCACCACCTTGCACTCCAGCGTCACGGGGTATTCGACAACGACGGGAGCGTCCACGTTCTCGCTCTTTACGGCATGCAGGCCGGACACCGCGAATTTGTCGGGCACTTTATTGCCACTGGCAATGCCCAGGTAATCAGACTCTTTGAGGGTGTCCGTCCCGGGGATGGAAAGGGTGAAGGCGTTGCGGGCGCGCAGGTTCTTCACTGTCTTGTGGCTGGCCTCCAGATTCAAGGCGACCATGTTCATGTCCACAATGCCGCCCCAGGCCATCATCATCACATCAACGCTGTTGTCTTCATTATAGGTCCCGATCATGTAGGTAGGCATCGGGAAAAGGTAAGGTTTTGCTCCAAGTGATTTCATGACAGAATGGTTTTTGAACAAACAAATATAACCATTTTCACGGACAAGGACAACGGTTTTCGTGCCCGGACTGGCAATGACTTCTGCCGGAACACGGCTTTCTCTAGAACACGGCTCACGGTGCTTTTGTTGCGTTGCATGGCGCTCTCGAGGATCCTGAGGAGCCACTCCTGCCAGGCTGACATTTCACTGAAAATGTGTACCTTTGAATCGTTAAACATCCAGATTATGATACTTACTACAACACCCAGCGTCGAAGGACGCACCATAGCAGAATACAAAGGCGTCGTTTTCGGCGAAGTGATCTCCGGGGTAAACTTCCTGAGGGACTTCGCTGCCAGCATCCGCAATATAGTCGGCGGGCGCAGCGGCTCCTACGAAGAAGAACTCATCAAAGCTCGCAATCAGGCCATGGAGGAAATGTCCTCACGCGCCCGTTCCCTGGGTGCCGATGCCGTCGTGGGCATTGACATCGACTACGAAGTCCTTGGTGAAGGGGGCGGCATGCTCATGGTAACAGCCTCAGGAACAGCCGTCAAGCTGGCATAGGCTATGACAGACGAAGTTGCCAGGAGAATCAAATCAATATCATTTCTGAAAAAACTGACCCTCCATCGCCAAGTGTGGGCAGAAACGCTATTTCTCCCTTACCTTCTTCCCGCTCATATGGTCGATGGTGAGTTCCAGGATGAGCGCCCGGTGCGCGTTCTTGGCCATATCGGCCTCGATGTCGTAACCGGAGGGGAATAACTTGGCTCCAAGCGTGCGCAGCAGGGCATTCTTACGCTGCTCGTCTTTCACCTCGGCAATGCGGCCGAAACAGACCACGCTGGTGAAGCAATTCCACCACTCTCCGGGGTTCCTAACCGGCTCTGACAGCACCGTGAAACACACTTTGTCGTTGGTCCTGACGGCGTCGAGCTTATGTCCTTCCATGGCGCAGTGGAAATAGAGTTTTCCGTCGGCAAGGAAGTAATTCATGGGGATGCCATAGGGATATCCGTTCTCTCCATGCACGGAAAGAATCCCGCGCGGAGCGCTCTCCAGTATGGCCAGACATTCCTCCTCGGAAGCCGCCTGCTTGAATCTTCTTAAAGGTCTGTATTCCATAATGCGAATGTAGACATTTTCCCGGACTCCGGCAAATAAGGCCGATCCTGTCGGCAAAAGCCGCCTGCCAGGCTATCCTCATGAAAAACGAAACCGGGTCCCCAGATGAATGAGGACCCGGCCAAAATCTGTTCAACACAGTTATTTCTTTTCCGGCAGTTTGGTATAGAGAACCAGCCCACGCACTGCGAAATACAGGCAAATGACGCCCATTATATAGTACCAGGGATTCTCCTGCAGCGAGAAGAAGTCCGGCGCAATGCATACCCACATGTTGCACCAGGGATTAAAGGACACTAACGCGACGCAAATCAAGACGATATGCAACCAAAGGTTGTAACCCTTGCGTGTGTCTCTCTTTTCCATCACAAGGCCAGGGATGATGGTTATAAGCACCTGAGTGAAGATCCAGAACTTCCACATCGTGCTGTCGTGGAGTTCAAAGCGGAGCAAGTTCAGCCCCACGTAGAAGCAAACAACTTGGATAATGATGTCCCGAAGCATTTCCTTCTTCGGGGTTCCCGGCTTGAAGTTGATGTCCTTCTCGTAGGTCATGGCGCGCTGGAGGCTGTAGGTCTCCATCCCCACCCAAATAGCTTCGCCGATAGCCAGCAGGAGGAACAGAAGGAAATGGTCATACTTGAGCCAAGCATCCAGGAATACCCAGATTCCCATGAAATCGGCCGCAAAGTAGAATGTATGGAGCCACAGCGGGTACGGGCCCACCTTGTCCTTCTCGGTAAGGATGATTGGAATGATATACACCAATAGGCCGAAGATGACGGCGAGGCCGATGGCAATCCATGCGCCCACCCATCCGTCGGCTCCGACAGTCAGATGGTCAATGAAATCCTGCGGCGACACATCCCCTTTGGGATAGCCGGATACGAGTCTTTCAAAAATGTTCATAACACCAGTCCTCCTACTGCTCGTCTATGTCGATGATGCGTCCCAGCCGGTCAACCCGCTTTTCAAAGCAGTTCACGCCAACCACGGCAAGGATATAGGCCAGTCCGTTGGCAATGATGGCTATGCCGATAAGGGCAGAGAGCACACCTGCGGTGACATCCAGGTTCTTAAGGCCGAAGTAGCCAAGAACGGCGGCGCCGGCTCCCAGAAGCAGAAGCACCCACCACATAGGGAAGCCAACCCGCTTGTAGTCAAAGCTCTGGACTGCAATTACCACACCTTCAATCATTACCCAGATGGCGAATACCACGGGAAGGGACACTGCTGTCCCAAGGATGTTGAACAGGAAGAAACAACCGAAGAAAATGTCCAGCAGGGCACTCAGGGCGCGGGTTCCGCTGTTCGGCAAGAACGCTTGCGTCTTGAAGGTGAATACCAGTTTGGAGATACCGGCAATGAGCGTGAAGCACCCAAGCAGCCAGGCGGCAGAAACGAGGGTAATGTCCGGTTTGGCGATACACACGACACCGAGAATGATAAGGAGAATGCCTGCGATGCAGAGCCAGATTTTAGTACTTGTTTTCATGCTTAATATAGGTTTTAGTCGTTTGTTACCTTGCGGTTTCAATATGCAAATTTAACCATTTTTGCCTACATCTTCAAGCTCAGCACAGGTTACAACCCTGTCCGGCTATCCTCGTTCATTCTGGCCTCAATCTTATTGAGCGTATCAAAGAATCTCCACGTGGCAACAGCCGGTCCCATCAAAAGAAGGCCGAAGGTGTTCCAGCCGAACATATGCCACCAGGAGGTGTAAGGACCTTCAATGCCCATTTCAATTGCCTTCGCCTTCAACTCCTCAGCAATCCGAGCCATCCAGACGAGCGGATAAATGAATGCAGTTGGAATGCCCAGCAGATATGCCACCCAATACCGCTGTGTCCGTCGTCCCAGGATGTAGTCCAGTTCATTCTGTAACCCACCCAGCGGCATATACAGCAGGAAGAAAAGCCCTGCTGTAAAGAAATCGATAAAGCCGAGCCAGAAGCCCGGCCTGTTAGTGTGCTTAAAATACATCAAATCTTTTTGCCAAGTTCATATGCCTCCGAAAAGGCTGGAAGGTCTTTGACTTCACCCTTTTTGTCGGCACCGCCACCATAGATGCGGCCGCAGCGGCGGATGTCCTCAAAGCAGTCGGCAAATCCGTCAAACACATCGAATGCCCTTTCCAGCTGCTTTTTGTCATCGTCCTGGGCAGTGACCATGTAGTAGAAGTCTTTGTCTTTCATCTTCCCATACAGCGGATTCATCCTGTCCAGGAAAACTTTCATCTGGCCGCATACGGAATAATAGTACACCTTTTTCCCCTTTTAAAACAAATCAAGCACCCGCGGAACTCCGTAAGTGCTTGATTTTTCAGTGGTCTGGATGACTGGACTTGAACCAGCGACCTCCTGGTCCCTAACCAGGTGCG
>CAMHST010000017.1 GCA_946187865.1 uncultured Bacteroidales bacterium | reverse complement strand
GATTGATGAGCCACTGCGGGTGCTCCACCCGTACGCCCAGGGCAAATCCCTTGGCTTCCAGGGCCCATCCGTTCCGCTGAAACAGTTCGTAAATGTCCCGGGCCGAATGTCCCGTGGCCAGAATCACTTTCTGCGCCTTATAAACACTTGAACCACAATATACTTCAAATCCATCCGGACGGCGGACGATATCTGTGGCCCGGCTGTCGAAGTGGTATTCTCCGCCATGGTCCACGATGCACTGCCGGATGTTCTTCACAATCTCCGGCAGCCGGTCCGTGCCGATATGCGGATGGGCATCGATGAGAATGTCCGGATCTGCGCCAAAAGCCACCAGCTGGTGCAAGACCTCCCGGATGTCTCCCCGCTTGGACGAGCGCGTGAACAGTTTCCCGTCGCTGAACGCCCCGGCGCCGCCCTCTCCATAGCAATAATTGGAATCCGGGTCGATCACGCCCTGCGTGGAGAGTTTGGCCATGTCCACCTTCCGGCGCTCCACGTCCTTGCCCCGTTCCAGCACAATGGGCTTAATCCCTTTCTGGAGCAGTTTCAGCGCGGCGAACATGCCGGCCGGACCGGCGCCCACCACAATCACCGGGGCCGCCTGGTGCACATCCTGGTAGGGCGCCACCCGGTAAGGTTCGTACGCCTCACCCTCCCGGTATGCCTGCACCCGGTAGCGGTACAGGATGTCCTGCCGGGCATCCACGCTGCGGCGCACCACCACGGCGCGGCCCACCTTTTCCGGCTTCACGCCCAATGCTTTGGCCGCAGCCTCCTTCAGTTCCGCTTCCGTCAGTTCCTTGCCGATCTTCTTGGCTATCTCGAATTCTTTCATCTGATTCTGTACAGCATTTGCTCCGGCAAAGATACGGCTTTTTTTCGAACAGGAACAGTGCGGCAGGCAAAGGAGTTCCATCCCGATTCGTCCAGCCGTTATTTTTTACAAAAATTATTCTTATTTTTGTAAGATAATGGGAAACGGGCTTAAAATAACCTTCAAGACACTGGGATGGACACTGGTCATCGTGTTCCTGCTCATCCTCTCTGCCATGGTGGCGCTCCAGTCCCCTGCCATCCAGTCTTTCATCGGCCGGCAGGTGGTAGAGCGGCTGCGCGGGAGCATCGACGCAGACATCCAGTTCGGCGAAGTCAGCTTCAAGCCGGTAGAAGCCCTTATCATCAAAGACGTCCTGGTCACCGATCCCGCAGCCGTCAGCCACAAGGCAGACACCGTGTTCCGCGCAAAGCACCTGTCGGCCAAATTCTCCATCCGCGGGCTCTTCTCCGATGAAGGCGTGCATGTGAGCCGCCTGCTGCTGCAGGACGCCGGTTTCAACCTGGTGATAGAGCCGGATTCGGCCAGCGGAAAAACCACCACCAACCTCCAGCGCATTTTCCGCATTCCCGTCACCGAGGAAGCCCCGGAGCCCCAAGACCTCGGGAACCTGTTCGACGCCCGCCTGGTAGAGGCCCGGGACCTGCGTTTCCGCCTGATCAATCCCGTCGGAGAGCAGCAGATGGCGGAGCGGGGAGAGAGCTATCCGGAAGGCGTCATCAACTGGAACAACCTGGACGCCTGGGTGAGCCAGCTCAAAGCCCGGGACATCCGCTATGCCCACAACATCATCACCCTCACCGTAGACCAGCTCCGGCTGGGAGAGGACCAGACCGGTTTTGTGGTAGAGAACGCCTCCGGCAAGGTGAAGGTTGGTAACAGGCAGGCGCTGATCCAAGACCTGGAAATCACCGAATCGGACAGTTATATCCATGCCGAAAAGCTGCTTCTGGACGGTCCGCTGGAAGACTACGGCGACTTTATCGAAAAGATCCGCATCGAAGCCGACATCCTTCCGGGTACCCTGGTGTCCATGAAATCCGTGTGCCACTTCGGCCCGCTGCCGGAAGGGACCTCTTTCCGGGGATACCTCCAGGGCCATGCAGAAGGGACTGTGAGCGATTTCCTGCTCTCCGGGGTAAGCGTACAAGACCCGGACAACGGCATCCAGCTGCAGGTGGACGGCGGCATGAAAGGCCTCCCTTACATAGAGACTTCCACGACGGACTTCCGGATCGGGAACCTGGGATTCACCCTCCCCGGCCTGGCCGGCTTCGTGAAATCCTGGGCCCCGGAAACGGAGCTGGACCTGTCTTCCCTGGCCAAGGGAGAGAACTTCCGCTTCACCGGAACGGTCCAGGGGCCCATGAACCGGCTTGCCGTCAAAGGGAAAATCGCACCCGGTAACGGAGACGCCCAGGTGGACATGCTCCTTTCCAACGTAGTGGACGGGAAGAAAGACATCGGCTTCGACGGCAGCGTGCAAACCCGGGAACTGGACCTGGGCAGGCTGCTGGGCGTGGGAGAACTGGGCAGCGTCACGCTGCAATCCCGCCTCAAGGCCACCCTCACCGCCAAAGGCCCGCAGCTGCAGATGGACACCCTGCACATCAGCCGCATCAAGGCGCTGGATTACACCTATTCAGACATTTCCGGATCGCTCACCTACCAGGGCGATTCCTTCGAAGGCAATATCGTCTCGGCCGACCCTAACATCAGCTTCCTCCTGCACGGGGCAGGCCGCCCCGGAGCCAACGGCACCACGGACTACCACCTGTTCCTGAGCCTGGGCTACGCAGACCTGAACGCCCTCAACTTCGACAAGCGGGGCACCTCCCGGGTCAGCTTCATGGCCGATTCCCGCCTGTCGATGGCATCGGCCGACGATTTCAGCGGAGATCTCCTGATTCAGGGCCTCTCCCTGGAAAACGATTCCGGCATCCATGAACTGGGAGACCTCACCCTCACGGCGAAAGCCGCCGCCCGGGAGCAGCGGATGGACCTGCAGTCCGATTTCCTGGACGCAAGCTACGCGGGAGGGAAAGCCGTCACGGATTTTGTCAGCGACCTAAAAAGCCTGATCGTCGACACGGAACTCCCCGCCCTGCCGGACCAGTTCTCCCCCGCCTGGGACGGCACCGAATACAACCTTACCCTGCTGGCCAAGGATTCCCGTGAGCTGCTGGATTTCGTACTTCCGGGGCTCTATATCGAAAACGGAACCCGGCTCGGCGCCTCCGTGAACAAAGACGGCCTGCTTCAGCTGCGGCTCCATTCCGGCCGGCTGGCCTTCCTGGACAAATACCTGCGGGATGTGGACCTGACTGTAGACAACGGGACTTCTGCCCTCCAGGCAGACCTGGTGAGCCCTTCACTGTACCTGTCCGGCCTGGAGCTCAAAGGCAACCGGCTGTCCCTGTTCGCCAACGACAACCACCTGGGCCTCTCCTATTCCTTCGACAACGAGGCCGAAGCCCAAACCCGCGCAGAACTGATCCTGGGAGCAGACCTTTCCCGGGAGGCCGGCGAACTGGTGGTGGATGCCCAGGCGCTCCCGTCCAACTTCTACTTCGAGGGAAACGGCTGGGGCATCTCGTCGGACCGCATCCTGTACAAGGGCGGCGAATGGAAAGTGGAGCGCCTCGTGGCCAGCCACGAAGACGAAATCCTGCTGGTTGACGGCGGATTCTCCCCTGCCCGTCAGGACACGCTCAACGTGAAGATGGAGAAATTCGACCTTTCCCTTGTGAACACGTTCACGGGCGGCCTGTTTCCCCTGCAGGGCCAGGCCACCGGCGAAGCGCTGGTGATCTCGCCCTCATCCCCGGCCGTGGGCCTTCTGGCCTCCATCACCTGCGACTCCACCCGGGTCTCCGGCAAACGGCTGGGACAGGTGCAGATCCAGAGTGTCTGGAACGAGACGGAGAACCGTTTCGACATGAACGTAGGCAACAGCCTGGACGGGAAAAGGACTATCGGCATTGCGGGCTACCTGAAGCCCGCCACCGCCCGGATGAGCGCCGAAGCCACCCTGGACGGGCTGAGTCTGGAATATGCCGGGCCGCTGCTGGAGGGCGTTTTCTCCGAGTTCGGCGGCAAGCTCAGCGGCGTACTCCGGGCCGAAGGACCTTTCCAGGACCTCGCCCTCTCCAGCCGGGGGCTGCGCCTGGACGACGGACGCATCGCCCTGGACTTCACCCAGGTTCCCTACCATGTTTCGGGCAGCCTGGACCTGGATAACAAGGGGCTGCACTTTACCGATGTCCGGCTCCGGGACCCGTACGACGGCAACGGCACCCTCCGGGGCAGCATACTGCTGGACGGCTTCTCCCGTTACGGCCTGGATGTCCATGTGCGCGTGAACCGGATGAAAGTCCTGGAACTCAAACGCGGCATGAATTCACTCCTGTACGGAGATATCTCCGCAACGGGAACGGCCGATGTCACGGGATGGTCCCCGGACCTGAACATAGACCTGGACGCGGCCACGGTGGGCAGCGGAAACCTGCACCTGCTGATCGGCTCTTCCAGCGGAAACCAGTCCCGGGAACTGCTCACGTTCGTGGAGCCCCGGGAAGAGACGGTGCTGGACCCGTACGAGCAAATGATGGCCACCAATGCATCCCGCACGCAGCGCAGCACGGGCAATACCGGCATCCGGCTCAACGTCCGCCCGTCCCAGGACGTCATGGTATATATAGACCTGAGCGAGGAAAACTCCCTGATGGCCAGCGGTACCGGAGACATCGAGATAGACAGCCAAAGCTCTACCAAGTCGCTCACCCTCAACGGCAATTACCTGCTCAGCCAGGGCAGTTTCCACTTCTCCGCCCTGAACCTGGTCAGCCGTGACTTCACCATCCAGGACGGCAGCACCGTCCACTTCAACGGAGACCTCTGGGACACGGAACTGGACGTGAACGGCCTCTACACCACCAAGGCCAGCCTGGCCAATCTCATCTCCGACGAGAACGCGGTCACCCGCCGTACGGTGAACTGCGGGATCGGCATCACGGACAAACTCCGCAATCCCCAGGTGAAGTTCTCTATTGATATCCCGGACCTGAACCCCACCACCCAGGCAGAGGTGGAAGCAGCCCTGAACACGGACGACAAGGTGCAGAAACAGTTCCTGTACCTGCTGCTGGCCGGCGGATTCCTGCCCTCGGAAGAGTCCGGCATCACCACCAACGGGTCGGAAGTGCTGCTCTCCAACGTAACCGGCATCATGGCCGGCCAGCTGAACAACATCTTCGAGAAACTGAACATCCCGCTGGACCTGGGCCTGAACTACCAGTCCACCAGCACGGGAACCAATATCTTCGACGTGGCCCTTTCCACCCAGCTGTTCAACAACCGGGTCATCGTGAACGGATCGGTGGGCAACAAACAGCTCTACGGCACCACCACCTCGGAAGTGGCCGGCGACATTGACATCGAAATCAAGCTGAACCAGAGCGGGTCGTTGCGCGCCAACCTGTTCTCCCATTCGGCCGACCAGTTCACCTCCTACCTGGACAACAGCCAGCGCAACGGCGGCGGTATCGCCTACCAGCGGGAGTTCAACACCTTCTCCCAGTTCATCCGCGAGCTGTTCACCCCGAGACGGTCCTCTGGCAGACCGGCCGACGAGCGCCCGCGCCAGGAAAGAGACTCCACGCAAATCCGCCGCGAGCGGCCCCGCTCCGGCAATATGGACAACTCACGCATGCGGGTGCTGCAAATCGACTCCACCGGCCAAGCCATCATCAAAAATGAACAATTACGGTAAGTTATATCTGATTCCTTCTCCCCTGGGAGACACAGACCCCGCCGAAGTGATTCCCGTTCCGGTATTGTCTTTCCTGCCGTCGCTCGACTGCTTCGTGGTAGAGGAAGTGCGGACGGCCCGCCGCTACCTGTCCCGGGCCGGTCTCAAAGGCCGGATCGGGGAACTGGAGTTTCACGAGCTCAACGAGCACACCACCCCTGCACAGGCCGAGACCTACCTCTCCCTGTTCGGGAACGGGCGGAACGTCGGGCTCATCTCCGAGGCGGGACTTCCCGCCGTGGCAGACCCGGGCGCCCTGCTGGTCGGTCTGTGCCATGCGCACGGCATCGAGGTGGTTCCTTTCGTGGGTCCGTCTTCCCTGATGCTGGCCCTGATGGCGTCGGGACTCAACGGACAGTCCTTCGCCTTCGTGGGGTACATCCCCGCCAAGACGGAGGAACGCCGCAGCGCCCTCAAGGCCCTGGAGCGGCGCTCGTCGGCCGCCCGCCAGACCCAGATCCTGATAGAGACCCCCTATCGGAACGATTCCCTCTTCTCAGACATGCTGCAATACCTCAGCGGCACCGTACGCCTGTGCATCGCCGCCAACATCACCTGCCCGGACGCTTACATCCGCACCAAAACCGTGGCCCAGTGGAAGGCCGCCCCGGTGACTATCGGCAAACGTCCCTGCGTATTCCTGATCCTCGCATGAAAATCGCCTTCACCACCCTGGGCTGCAAACTCAATTACGCAGAGACAGCTACCTACGAGCGGGGCTTAGCCTCCGCCGGCTGGGAAATCGTTCCCTGGACAGAACAGGCCGACGTATACCTGATCAACACCTGCGCCGTGACGGAAACGGCCGAAAAGAAGTCCCGGAACCTGATCCGCCGGGCCCACCGCGCCGCGCCGGAAGGACGTATCGTGGTCACCGGCTGCTATGCCCAGCTTCGGAAAGAGGAACTGCTGAAGCTGGACGGCGTTTGGCGGGTCTTCGGCGCCGGCGAGAAACAAGAGATCGTCCCGACGGTTGCAGAGATATTGTCTCCCGAATCGTCGCTGCGCGACCCCTCCCACCGGCAAGCTGGCGGGCCCCTCCCTCTTATGCGGCCGAGGGTGGCCACAGATTTGGAAGACAATACCTCTTCCACCTTTGGGGCTTACTCTTCCGGAGAGGAGCGCACGCGGGCATTCCTGAAGGTGCAGGACGGCTGCGACAACTTCTGCGCCTACTGTACGGTTCCCTTCGCCCGCGGCCGGAGCCGGAACATCGCCATCTGCGAGGTGGTGAAGATGGCCCGCAGCATTGCGGCGGAAGGGGTGAAAGAAGTGGTGCTCACCGGAGTGAATACCGGAGACTTCGGCCGGACTACCGGGGAAAGTTTCCTGGACCTGCTGAAGGCTCTCAATGAAGTGGAAGGTATTGAGCGCTACCGGATTTCATCCATCGAACCCAACCTGATCACACCGGAGATCATCGATTGGATCGCCTCCGGGACCAAGTTCCAGCGGCATTTCCACATTCCCCTGCAAAGCGGCAGCGACACATTGCTTAAACGGGTGGGGCGGCGCTACGACACCGCGCTTTTCGCCTCCCGGATCGACTATATCCGCGCAGCGATGGAACGGCCCGGGGAGCCCCATGTGTTTTTCGGCATCGACGTTATCGTGGGCCTGCCCGGAGAAACGGAAGAATTGTTCCAGGAGACTTACCGTTTCCTCAAAGAGCGCATCCGGCCGGCATACATCCACGTATTTCCCTACTCCCGGCGGCCCGGAACCCGTGCGGCCGAGTGGAAAGACCAGGTACAGGACAGCGTGAAAACCCGTCGCGTGGCCGCCCTGGAGGCGCTGTGCGAGGAACTGCACACAGCCTTTGTCGCCGCAAACAAGGGTGTCCGGGAAACCGTCCTCTGGGAATCCTCCGACAAAGGAGGGATGATGGGTGGCTATTCCGGTAATTACATCCGCGTAGAACGTCCCTTCGACGCTGCACGGATCAACCAGCTGGAGGAAATCGTACTATGACCCAACTCACTTTCCTGGGAACCGGAACCTCACAGGGCGTTCCCATCATCGCCTGCCAGTGCCCCGTATGCAAAAGCGAAGACCCGCGGGACAAGCGGTTCCGTTCGTCGGCCTTTGTCCGGTACAACGGAAAGAATATCCTGATCGATGCCGGGCCGGATTTCCGCAGCCAGATGCTCCGGCAAGACATCCGGCATCTGGACGCCATCCTGCTCACCCACAACCACAAAGACCACACGGGCGGCCTGGACGACGTGCGCTCGTTCAACTATATAGACCGCAAGGCCGCCGAAATCTACTGCGAGGAAAGGGTGCTGAAAACCCTGAAGAACGACTATGCCTACGCCTTTGCGGAGCACAAGTATCCCGGTGCGCCGGAGTGGCATGTCCACCTGATCGACGAGCGCCCCTTCCGGGTGGAATCCCTCGAAAATACCGGAGACCTGGAATGGGTGCACGACATCGGCTACTTCTACCGGCAGGCCGACGGCAGCCTGCTTCCCTCGGACAATGCTGTCCGGGAGGCCTCCCACGACAATGCCGACATCATCCCCATCCGGGGACTCCACGACCAGATGCCGGTGCTGGGATTCCGCTTCGGGAACATCGCCTACATCACGGACATGAGCACGCTTCCGGAGTCGGAACTGGCCAAACTGCAGGGTCTGGAGCACTTGACGCTGAACACGGTGGGCTACCACCCGCACCACTCGCATTTCTCCCTGGAAGAAGCCCTTACCCTGGCCGGGCGCATCGGGGCCCGGCATACCTGGCTGACCCATCTCAGCCACGCCTTCCCCCGCCATGCGCAGTTCTGCCAGGACCTCCGGGCGCTGTGCAGGGAAAAAAATATCGGCTCCGAAGTCCTTTCCGCATACGACGGGCTTACCATAACTGACTAAACCTATTCCTCCGTATGAGTCCAGACGTTATCCAAACCATTGACGGCATTCAGGTTAACCTGAACGCCGGGGGCATGAATACCATCAACATCGTCCTTGCCTTTGTCATGTATGGCGTTGCCCTGGGTATCAAGCCCGCCATCTTTGTCGAAGTATTCAAAAAACCCAAATCGGTACTGCTGGGCATGCTGTGCCAGATGGTCCTGCTGCCCGCTCTCACCTGCGTCCTGGCAATCCTGATCACCGGATGGATTTCGCCCATGATGGGCCTGGGGATGATTCTGGTGGCGGCCTGCCCGGGCGGCAACATCTCCAATTTCATGAGCTCCCTGGCCAAAGCCAATGTAGAGCTATCCGTCAGTCTCACAGCCATTTCCACCGCCATGGCCGTCATCCTCACCCCGTTCAACTTCTGGGCTTGGGGAACCCTTTACCTGCATAGCGCCGGCGTGGCGGGAACCATTCCTACCCTGGTGATTCCCCTGTGGGATGTGTTCAAGACCATTTTCATCCTCCTGGGCATTCCCCTGATGCTGGGCATCCTCACCAGCCATTACCTGCCCAAGGTGGCCCAGGCGCTCAAAAAGCCCCTCCAATGGCTCTCCATCCTCATTTTCCTTGCCATGGTGGTGCTCTCGTTCAGCAGCAACATCAACGCCTTCCTGCTCAGTATCAAATACATCTTCCTGGTAGTGCTCATCCATAACCTGATGGCCCTGGGAATCGGCTTCGGCGTGGGAACGCTGGCCAAAGTCCCTTTCCGGGACCGCCGCACCCTCACCATCGAAACGGGTATCCAAAACTCCGGCCTGGGATTGGCGCTGATGCTGGGCACAAGCATTTTTGCCGGCTTCCCTCCCCACGGAGGCATGCTGGTAATCACCGCCTGGTGGGGCATCTGGCACATTGTCTCCGGCCTCACGGTAGCCACCCTTTTCAACCGCAGCAGGCGCAATGGCTAAGATTTGGGAGTATGACCGCCTCTATGCTTTTCTGAGGCCGTATGTAGACTGGTGCACGGAAAAGAGCTACCGTTTCCTCCGTTTCCGGGGCGCAGACCTTCCCGAAAACGGCGCCGTGATCCTCGCCCCCAACCATACCAATACGCTGATGGATGCCCTGGTAATCCTGGCCGGGCACAAGGACGCCACCGCCTTCGGCGCCAGGGCCGATATTTTCCGGAAACCCGCCGTCGCCCGCATTCTCCACTTCCTGCGCATCCTGCCGATGGTCCGGGAAAGGGACGGACTGGAGCACGTCAGCGAAAACTATGAGAGTTTCGGCCAGATTGACCGGATCCTGGAACACGGCGTACCCTTCTGTCTGTTTGCCGAGGGGGCCCATCGGCCTGGGAGAACCTTGCAGCCCGTCAAAAAAGGGATTGCCCGAATTGCTTATAAAAGCGCCCTGGAACGTCAGACCTGGCTGGTCCCGACCGGGATCAATTACACGGATTTCTTCCATTACCGGGGCGCCTGTGAAGTCCGTTACGGAGCTCCGCTGGACGTCAACGCCTTCATCCGGGAGCATGCCGGCCTGACTGAGCCCCAGATGCTACAGGAACTCCGCACAGTGATAGAGAAAAAGATGGCCGGGATGGTGGAAGCGGATGGGCCGGCCTGTGAAAAGCCCAGCCCCCTCATCTTTCTGGTATGGCCCTTTGCCGCCCTGCTCGGTTTTCCCATTTGGTGCACGGCGGAGATCCTGTGCCGCAAAGTCCGGGACAAAGCCTGGTGCAACAGCATCCGCTTCCTGTGCCATCTGCTGCTGCTTCCACCCACGCTTGTCATCTGGGGGATTATTTTCGGCCTCACCCTCCCCTGGACCTGGACCGTCCCGCTCCTTATCATCGCGTTCCTGTCCTACCCCGTCTTCTACGACGGCCTCACGCTCCTGCGGCCTGTCACGCGGAGGGGCTGAAACTATTCGCTCTCAACCCGGTCTCCAAAGACAGGACGGATCACTTCCCCATAAAAACGTTCTCCGGTATCGAGGCTTATACCACCCTTAAACCAAAGATTCTGTGCACGGTACCATCCACTGCTGGTTGTCATGTTATCGGATGACCAATAATAACCATTCACTCCCCTCTCCGTTATTCCACCATCATAATAACCCGGGTAGGCAGGGAAATAAATGTGATTCCCGTTTCCGCTGACCTTGTAACAGGTAACGCCGTCTAACTGGACCTTTTCCCATTTACAATAATTCACCAGCTTACGGAATTCCGCAATGGTTGCCATTCTCCACTTGCTGCCCAGATTCTGCACCGCAGCATCATCTTCAGGGTCAAGCCTTGTCTTGCCACCAGGGGCATACTTAAGGCTTTGTTACTATAAATAATATATTTATATTTGTAAAAAAGATCAACGATGAAAACTTATCGATGTAAGTTACTGTTTATTTTTATTTATTTTTTCATTTTCTCGTGTTCGAATAAAGAGGAAATCGACTTAATTGCATTATCCAATAATACTCCTGTTGAGTATATTCAAACAAAATCCTCGTTAGAATATGCTCAGAAAGACTACTCTGTCACTTTTAAAATGGTGCTTGAGTACTTGAGCAGCAATAAAAATGAACAGAAAAAAATTGTTTCACTTTATGCTTATCCCGATGAAGACTGTCCCTGTCTGTATGTAGTAAATTTTGAGAAGGGTTTTGAGGTGTTTCCCTCTGATTCCCGTTTTGGGTTAGTGCTGCTAAAAGATGATAAAGAACAACTGAATCTGTTCGAAAGCGTTGATAATCCCGGTTTCAAATTGTGGATAGATGATTTGGTCAAGCAAATCAACAAAGCAAGAGAGGATCGTCATATAAGCAACTCCTCGGTTGAAAGCGTGCGCTTATGGGATCAATTCAGAACCCCATCATTAACTGAAGAAGAAAGAGTTAGAATTGAGTCAAGAGCAAACAGCAGGAGTTATTCTGATGTTGATTTATGGGCAAAAATAAAATATTGTAATAGCTCGAATACTACTGTCATTGCAAACAGAGGCCATTTGCTTCCTACAAAATGGGGGCAAAGTCATCCATGGAATGTAAGCATGGGTGAAACCAACGGGGAAAAATGGCTTACTGGTTGCGCTGCTGTTGCTGTTTCCCAAGTTCTTTACTATTTCGGAGAGGTATTCTGTAATTCTCCAACGGGACTCTATCATACTTTAAGTATTGCCAACATAAACACACAATACATTAATAATATTTTATGTAAAACAATCTCGCTAAATCGCGATGATTTTACATTAGATTCCCCCCGTTGGGAAGAGATGCCACTGGATTCTCTTTCAACGAGCATCACTGGATATGATTATGTTTCAGACTTAATGTTGGATGTGGGCGAGAGATTAGGAATGTATTATAGCCCTTATACCAGTTCTGTCCTTACAAATAATGGTTTTTTTGAAATCAGTCCTTGTAAACTCAATTACACCTGGGATAATTATTCGTCTAACAGTATTCCTGGAGTAATTAACGCACTGAATCAATACACTCCAGTCATTGTCAGCGCTTTTCCACAAAGCGGTGTAAGTGGACATACATGGGTAATTGATGGATACATTTTTCAGAGAGTCGTTACATTTGAAAAATTCATCTGGGTTCCTAATGATGCTATTCCATCTGGTTCTACCGTTTATGACACGAAAACAACAAGTGAATTGGTTGCCTTATATGGCTCTTTTACTCCTGGAATGATTGTTGAAGAAAATCATCAAGCCACGAATTACGCTTATTTCAAGATGAACTGGGGATGGGATGGTAATCATGATGATAATCTATATCTGATTAATCCTAGTGAATTGTGGGACAATGTGTACTTGAACAAATATGTCCATTATAACCTTGTCCCTCAAGAATTTAATATAGAATAATGCTATGAAAGACAACTTGTTGCGCGTTTTAGTCATATTTAGTTGTATACTTGGGGGCAGCTGTTCTCCATATGCAGGGAACAGAGATGTGTCAGTGAATTGTATCTTGTCACAAGATTCAGTACAAATACTGCATCTTTCTTCATGCGCGGCCGATGATTTGTCGCTGCGCGTATTACGTGATGTCACCATTTCGTTATTCGATGTAACTTCTTCTGTCGATGTCGGTCACTTCCTTTACGAAGAGGACAATCGTTGGTCTTTACCTTATTCTGCCATTCCCCGGCACAAATACAGAATTGAGATAAACATCCCGGACAGGAAACCCATAAAAGCTTACACCACCATGCCTGGAGCAATTGTGCCGAAGATGACTAGAGGCTTTATTTCGGAGTACACTACTGCCAGTTTCCCCAATGACGTTGTATGGATAATGGGAATGGATTTCGCGCCGGAAAGCGAAGAGTATTTTGTCGTTGATAAAATTGCCTCCAATCTTGTAAACGTTGACAACTTTAATACGACCGGCGAGTTTTTCCATCAGGCGCTTTATTTCCCTTCCTCTGCAGTTCATCGGTTTGTTTATGTAGAAGATAAACCTCTTCACAAGCATTATATACGGGTCCCTTCCGTCGATGAGGGCGGCGAGCGTGTAGTAGACGGCTATCAGCTATATGCTAACAACGAACGAATAATTTCGGTCGCCGGGTCTTTTACAGATCATTGTTTATATGATTTTCTTTTCCCTAGTTATGTGCTCTATATGGCTGTTTCCCAGGAATATGACCTTTATTTGAAGTCGTGCATCGATAACGAAGCGCCCTTTTCGTATTCCAACATTCAGAATGGAACGGGGATTTTCGGCGCAAAAACCGAGCAAAAGCAATATTGGACCAACAAGTTGATCATCGGCGATTTTCAATAAATCGCTGAAATAAAGTGGAGGCTACCCCAAAAGGGAGTCCGTTTCGCTTCGCTTCCCCCAACTTCAAGGCTGCGATAAGCACAGAAAAAGGGGTGACCTAAGTCAAAACTTTGGTCACCCCAGATTACTTGACCGGAACAAGCTTAGAGCTTCGGGCCGGCCTTTACAAGGGCCTTGCCGGCGCGGTTGCTCTCGTACTTGTGGAAGTTCTTGATGAAGCGGCCGGCCAGATCCTTGGCCTTCTCTTCCCACTGGGCGGGATCTGCGTAAGTGTCGCGGGGATCCAGGATGCCGGAATCCACACCTTCCAGCTTGGTAGGCACTTCGAAGTTGAAGTAAGGGATGTTCTTGGTGGGAGCCTTGTCGATGCTGCCGTTCAGGATGGCGTCGATGATGCCGCGGGTGTCACGGATGGAGATACGCTTGCCGGTACCGTTCCAGCCGGTGTTCACGAGGTAGGCCTTGGCGCCGCTCTTCTTCATCTTCTTCACCAGTTCCTCTGCATACTTGGTAGGATGCAGCTCCAGGAATGCCTGGCCGAAGCAGGCGCTGAAGGTAGGAGTGGGCTCGGTGATGCCGCGCTCGGTACCGGCCAGCTTGGCGGTGAAGCCGGACAGGAAGTAGTACTTGGTCTGCTCAGGGGTGAGGATGGAAACCGGAGGCAGTACGCCGAAAGCGTCGGCGCTCAGGAAGATCACCTGCTTGGCTGCGGGTCCTTGGCTTTCCGGGCGGACGATTTTCTCGATGTGGTAGATCGGGTAGCTGACGCGGGTGTTCTCGGTGACGGACTTGTCGTTGAAGTCGATCTTGCCGTTCTGGTCAACGGTAACGTTCTCCAGGAGGGCGTCCCTGCGGATAGCGTTATAGATATCGGGCTCGGAATCCTTGTCCAGTTTGATCACCTTGGCGTAGCAGCCGCCTTCGAAGTTGAACACGCCCTTGTTGTCCCAGCCGTGCTCGTCGTCGCCGATCAGCAGACGCTTCGGGTCGGTGGAGAGGGTGGTTTTACCGGTACCGGAGAGGCCGAAGAAGATGGCGGTGTTCTCACCGTTCATGTCTGTGTTGGCCGAGCAGTGCATGGCGGCGATGCCCTTCAGCGGGAGGTAGTAGTTCATCATGGAGAACATACCCTTCTTCATCTCACCGCCGTACCAGGTGTTCAGGATTACCTGCTCACGGGAGGTCACGTTGAAGGCGACGCAGGTTTCGCTCCGAAGACCCAGCTCCTGGTAGTTCTCTACCTTGGCCTTGGCGGCGCAGTACACCACGAAATCGGGCTCCTGGTCGAACTCTTTCTGATTCTTGGGACGGATGAACATGTTGGTCACGAAGTGGGCCTGCCAGGCAACCTCCATGATGAAGCGGACCTTCATGCGGGTGTCGGCGTGGGTGCCGCAGAAACCGTCCACGACGAAGAGGCGCTTGCCGCTGAGCTGCTGCTGGGCAAGTTTCTTGACCGCCTTCCAGGTCTTGACGGACATTTTGTGGTTGTCGTTGGGGTAGCCCTCGGTGGTCCACCAGATTTCGCCGGGTTTGCCTTCCTTGGTGGTGTTGTCGTAGACAATGTACTTGTCTTTAGGGGAACGGCCGGTGTAAACGCCCGTCATCACGTTGATGGCGCCCAGTTCGGTCACCTGTCCTTTGTCATAGCCTTCCAGGCCGGGTTTGGTCTCTTCGTTGTAGAGAACCTCGTACGTGGGGTTGTAGAGGATTTCCTTCACACCCTTGATACCGTACTTTTTGAGATCGATATTTGCCATGTGTTTTGAATTATTTTGAATTGATTTTCGTCGATTCTTAAAATTTTGCAAATTTACTGAAAAACGAAGTTTTTTCCAACACTTTTACTGCTTCGAAACCGCTTTTCTCGCATCGATTCTTTTCCGCAGTCCGCCCGACAGCACAAGGGCATCGTCCAGGGCGTCGGCCTGGTCCAGCCAGCGGGAGGCCAGGTCCACGTCGTCGAGCAGGTAGAATGCCAGGGCGATGTTGTAGCAGGCGCAGGACTGCTCCCGGTAATTGCCGGAAGACACGAACGGGGCCCAGGCGTCGATAGCCGCGGCGAACTTCCCGTCCAGGGCTTTCTGAAGGGCGTCGATCCAGGCCGCCTCGTTGAAATTGTCGAAATAATAGAAGCTGAAACTCTCTGTCTGCCAGTTGGATACGAAGCGGCTGGCCATCTTGTTCCCAACCCGTTCCGCTTCCCCGCCGGCAACCACCTCGCGGGCCTTGTCCTTGAGGTTCTCCACGGGCGTGATGCCGTTATTGTACACGGCCGGCCGCAAGACGGTGCTTCCGGTGAAGCGGCGCACCACATCCTCTCCCAGGCTGTCGTACAGGTACAGGTAGGTTTTCAGGGGAACCTGCGCCGTGCACACGTAGGCCGAATCCACCGAGCGGGCGTTCCGAAGCTCCTGGTTGGACTCCATCACCGCCTCTCCCAGCGATGAGGTGAGCAGGAAAATCACATCGTCTCCGGTATCCATCACCAGGGAATGCATCATATCCAGCGAAAGGCTGTCGGCCTTGGGAATCCGGTACAGGCCAACCACTTCCTCCCCGCCGAAGTAATCCTCTTCCAGGGTGCGGGCCATGGCCGACGCCACACTGCGGTTAAAGGCGGAATCCGCCGGAATGTCCCCGTCCATGTAAACCAGCGACATGGACTTGCGGGAGAGGTCCAGCCCGGCGTCTGAGGGTTGTCTCACATCCAGATAATGAGTGTAAATCTCCGGGGAGCAGGAGACCGCCAGGCAAAGGGCGGCCGAGAGGAGCAATGCTGTATGTTTCATATCACTTCTGCTGTAAGGTCATACTCGTCGGCAGCGGTAATGCGGACCTGGAGGAATTCCCCCACAAGGGAATGGGGCTCCACGCCGTCAAAGGCCGCTTCCGTATATTTTACCAGGATCTCACCGTCCACCTCCGGGCTTTCGAATTCGCTCCGGCATACCAGGAAGCCGTCTGCGAAAGCATCCACCAGGACACGGACTTCCGTGCCGATCCGGGATTCATTGTATGCAAGGGATATGCCACGCTGCGCCTCCATCAGGGTGTTCAGGCGGTTCTTTTTGGTGCGGGGTGCCACCGTGTCCGGGAAATGCTCCGCCCCGAACGTCCCTTCCTCTTCCGAATAAGTGAAGGCGCCCATCCGCGGGAACCGGGCTTCGCGCACGAAATCAAGCAGTTCCATGAATTCCCGGTGCCCCTCTCCGGGGTGGCCGACGATAAGGGTGGTGCGCAGTACGACACCCGGAACACGTTCCCGCATCCTGCGGATGAGTTCCCGGGTCCAGGCCCCGTCCACGCCCCGGTGCATGTTGGCAAGCACCTTGTCCGAAATGTGCTGAAGGGGGATGTCCATGTAGCGGCACACCTTGGGATTGGAGGCCATCTCGTCCAGTACATCCTCCGGGAAATCCGCCGGATAGGAATAATGGATGCGGATCCACTCGATCCCTTCCACTTCCGAGAGCTTCCGAAGCAGCGGGGCCAGCATCCTTTTCTTATATAGGTCCAGCCCGTAATAGGTGGTGTCCTGCGCAATCACGACGAGTTCCCGGATACCCTTGGAAGCGAGTTCCCGGGCCTCTTCCACCAAATCTTCCATGGGCACCGAACGGTGCGCCCCGCGGATGAAAGGGATGGCGCAGTAGGAGCAGCGGCGGTCGCAGCCTTCCGATATTTTCAGGAAGGCGTAGGGTTTGCCGGGACTGGTGAGCACCCGGCTGTGGCGGCGGGAATCCTCCGGGGTGCAGCCCAGCGCCGCAATGAGCGGATCCAGCGAACGGGCGCCGAACCAGCCGTCCACTTCCGGGATCAGGTCCGGAAGATCGTTGGCGTAGCGTTGGGAGAGGCAGCCGAAAACCAGCAGCCGACCTACCTGGCCGGCCTTTTTGCGCTGCGCAGCGGCCAGGATGGTCTGGACCGACTGTTCCTTGGCGTCTCCGATGAAACCGCAGGTGTTCACCAGCAGGACATCTACCGGGCGGTCTTCCCCCTCGGGTACAACCTCATAACTGCCCGACACCTGGGAAAGCAGATGTTCGGTGTCTACCGTGTTCTTGGAACAGCCAAGGGTAATGACCTGCAGGGAAGGCATCGTCTTAAGCCTCCTTCTCTGCGGCGGCCTCGGCCTCTCTCTCCTCGTCGGTTACAAAGTCCAGGGATGCATAATTCTTGAGGGCATTGTACCACTCCACAACCTTTTTCATGTGCGAGAGGTAGAAGCGGCCTGCGTCGTAATTGGGAAGGGCCTTTTCAAAAAGGGCCGTAATCTCCTCGGGGGCAGCCTTGGCCGTAGGGGCGTCCTGTTCTCCCAGCACCTCGTGCATCTTGCCGAATACTTCCTGCAGCTTCACTTCGCCGTCGGCCGTGTAGATGGAAATGTCGGCCAGGGTGGTGATGCCGGCGTTGGCGCTGAAATTGGTGCGTTTCTTGTCCTGGAGCGACTCGGCGATGGCGCCGGAACGGGACTGGGCGATATAAGTGTAAAGTCCGTGCTGACCACGGATGGAAAGGGTTTTTGCCAAATCGGTTTTCATATGCTTACAATCGTTTTTCAATATCTTGCAAATATAGTCATTTTTGCCGAAAAAAACGCGTTCGGTCTCCTTTCGGAGCGATTCCAACGTGCCGCTGTTGTGCAGCGTAACGTCGGCGCGGGCGGAGAAATCCTCCTGCGCGGCCATCCGGGAAAGGATTTGGTCGCGGGTGGCGCCATCCCGCCGCATGGCGCGCTGGAGACGGACTTCTACAGGAGCGTCCACCCACACGACGGCGTCTGCCACCCCGTCGAAGATGGGCTTGGACAGGATCAGGGCCGACTCCAGGCACACCCAGGGAGCGGGTTCCTGTGCCTGTCGCCAGGCACGGAAATCCTCCAGGAGGGCGGGATAAAGCAGGGACTCCAGTTTTTCCCGGGCAGCAGGATCCTTGAAAATGATGGCCGCAAGGGCTTTCCGGTCCAGGCGGCCTTCATCGTCCCGTAAAGCAGCCCCCAAAGCAGCCTCGATCCGGGACAGGAGGCCTGCGGAGGTATCGTACAAGTCTTTTGCGCGGGAATCGCAGTCGTACACGGGGACACCGCGCTCCCTCAGGATGCGGCACACTTCAGACTTTCCGCTGCCGATTCCCCCGCTGACGATGACGGTTTTCATAAGGAAGACTCCACGCAGTCAAACACTTCCGGTTCTATCCGGCACTGCAGGACACCGGCGGGAAGCCGGAGCGTATGCGGGACGCAGCGACCGGTAAGGGAAGCCGCGAAGTCTTTGTAATCCACATAGACCCGGAATTCCGGGAGCGGGTCTTTGGCCAGGGGGAAGGCGCACAGGAGGACGACCTGGGCCGTAGCCGGGAAAACCTGCAGTTGATGCCCTGCAGGGGCGTTCCAGACCTCTACG
This sequence comes from uncultured Bacteroidales bacterium, assembly GCA_946187865.1. GTDB lineage: Bacteria > Bacteroidota > Bacteroidia > Bacteroidales > UBA932 > Cryptobacteroides. The sequence goes on along the minus strand of CAMHST010000017.1, from coordinate 27,436 downwards.
TTGCAGGTACTCCGGAGCTCTACATAACGGGAGACGGGAAGTTCATAGCCTACCTCGTCCACCGACATGCGCACCCCGGGGATGGCATTGATGGAGAGCACGCCGTGGCGGGAGTTGTGCACGTCGCTGAGCACCAGGCGGGATGTGGTGACTTTGTCTATATTGTCCAGATGCATGTCTTCCCCGTACACCGTCACCGAATCCGGAGAGGTGCGGAAGGGGCCGCTCTGCATGTACTGCGTGCGGCAGTGTACCTGCATGGGGACCTCTACCGGCACCCGCTTGTGGTTTTCCCTGGGGAAAATGAAACGGAGGGTGTCCGTGATGAAAGCCTCCACGGTGGTGCCGTCTCCGAAGAACTGCCCCACGTAGGAATTCTTGGCCCCGCCGATGATGCAGAAAGTCTCGGGGCCGGTATGGTGAAGGTCTGAAGGGTCTATATCTACCAGGAGGGTTTTCCGCTCCCGGCGGCTTTGCTCGCGGATCAGGGAGAACCCTTGCGTGCGGCAGCGTGCGCTGACCAGCACCGTATTGGACGACAGGTTCTGGTAGCCGTCCAGGTTACAGCGGGCCTGCACCGAAACGCTGACGGTTCCGGAGTAGGTCTGCGACAGATTGCTCAGCAGCCAAACAAGACAGGCCAGGAGCAGGGAAACGGTGAGGACCACCCAGCTTCTCCCCCACTCCGGCTCTTTTTTGGATGCACCGCGGGCCATGGCCGGCTATTTCTGGGCTTCGGCCTCGGAGTAGTCTTTGACAAGCCCCTGCTTGTCTACCCGGAGCTTCACATCGCCGTCTACGCGGATAAGGGCGGTTTTTTCGTTCACTTCCACGATTTCCCCGTAGATGCCGCCCACGGTGACCACCTTGTCTCCTTTGCGGAGGCTGTTACGGAACTCCTGCAGTTCTTTCTGCTGCTTGCGCTGGGGGCGGATCATGAACAGCCACATCACCAGGATGATGAGGGCGAACATGATAATGGTGGGGAGGGCGCTGGGCTGCTGGGCCTGAGCGCCGGCTGCCTGGAGGGTGTAGACAAATAATGCGTTCATATTCTGATAACTATTTTACGTTGGCGTTTTTGACGATTTTTCCCTGGGCTTCACGCTCTTTGATGAGACGGTCCAGCAGGCCGTTCACAAAGCCGCGGCTCTTTGGGGTGGAGTAATACTTGGAGATTTCCACGTATTCGTTGATGGTCACCTTCACGGGAATGTCCGGGAAGGTTTCCGCCTCTGACAGGCCCATGGCGATCAGGACCATGTCCGACGTGTACAGACGGTCCCGGTCCCACTTGGACACCGACTCCGCCACCAGGTTGAAGTACTCCCGGAAATGCCCGTAGCAGACGGTCAGGAGCGAATGGACGAACACGCTGTCGCTCTCTACCTTCTGCCCCTGGGCGGCGAGCACCTCGCTCTGGTAAAGGGGCGGATAGCTCCAGCGCCCGCGGACGGCCATATCGTCCAGGGAGCGCACGCAGCAGATGAGCGCGTACGGGAGGTCGTCGCTCCAGTAGATGGACTGGTCTTCCAGGATGGCGGAAAGGGACTCGTTGTCTTCCAGTTCCTCTTCGAAGATGTGCTTCCACAGGGCGGCATCCTTGGAAAGGGAACTTGCCGGGGCGTCCATATAGGCGGCGAACCAGGGACGGGATTTCACACTCTCGTACAGGCTGTAAAGGAAAGCGTCGTTTTGCTCCCAGCTGAACTTTTTCTTTTCCAGGAGTTTCTGAAAATCAGGGTCCTGGGAAAGCAGGGCCGACACTTTGTTCTCCACAAACCTGAGGTTGGGATGAAGTTCTTCTTCGCTGGGATTGAATTTCGCGCGGGCGGCTTCCGTGCGCCGGGCGGCTTCCGCCGTGAGGGCGGGGATGAGGGCCAGCATATAAAGATACAGGTCCCGGGTGGCTTCGGAGGATGTATCCAGACTCGCAATCGCCTCTTTCAGCGTGAGGTCCGGGTTCTCTGCATAGCTGTAAAGGACCTTGAACGCCTTGATTCTGAGGATACGTCGGTTAAGCATACTGTCAATAGAAATAAATTTCCACAAAGTTAGTGTTTTTTTCAATTATTTCATTAAATTTGTGTTCGGAAACCAAATGTATTACGCAATGTACAGTGAAGATTATGAAAGGGGGCACGCCCAGGACCGCAACTCGGAGGACGTTTATTCCAAACCGGTCCGTGCCGGCAAGCGTACGTATTTCTTTGATGTAAAAGCCACCAAAGGCAATAACGATTTCTATCTCACCATCACCGAGAGCAAACGCCGCCAAGACCGCGACGGGTCCTTCGTATTCGACAAGCACAAGATTTTCCTCTATAAAGAAGACTTCGAAAAGTTCCAGGAAGGCCTGGAAGACGCAGTGCGCTACATTCTGCACGACCTCCTGCACGACCAGCCCATCCGCCAGTACACCCCGCGGGAGGAACAGGAAAACGACGAATTCTAAAACAAGACCGGCACCCCACAATGCCGGTTTTTTTCGATAATAACCACTAACACACTTTAACTATGGACCCTAGAATTGAAAGAATAGAAGGAGCCATCCGCAACGTCCGGGAGAAGCTTCAGGGCCGTAAGCCCCAAACCGGCATCGTCCTGGGCAGCGGCCTGGGCCGCCTGGCAGACTCCATCCAGGACCAGCTGGTCATCCCCTACCGGGACATCCCCGGGTTCCCGGTGTCCACGGCTACTGGGCACAAAGGCAATTTCATCATCGGCACGCTGGGCGGGAAAACCGTCATGGCCATGCAGGGACGCATCCATTATTACGAAGGTTACGGGATGGAAAGCGTAGTGCTCCCCATCCGGGTAATGATCGGGATGGGCATCCGGAACCTGTTCGTCTCCAACGCGGCCGGCGGCATCAACTTCAACCTGCACATCGGAGACCTCATGATTATCAAGGACCATATCAACCTGCTCCCGAACCCGCTCATCGGCCCCAACCTGGACAGCGAAGGTCCCCGGTTCCCGGACATGACCCGCCCCTACGACCCTTCCCTGATCAAACTCGCGGAAGATCTGGCCGCACAGATGGGTATCGAGGTCAAGAAAGGCGTGTACATCGGAGACACCGGCCCCAGCTATGAAACCCCGGCCGAATACAAATTCTACCGCACCATCGGGGCGGACGCCGTGGGCATGTCCACCGTTCCGGAGGTGATTGTGGCCCGCCACGCCGGCATCCCGGTGTTCGGCATGTCCGTGATCACCAACGAGGCCCACGACGACTACGACGAACACTATGAAAACGACGGCGAAGACGTTGTGAAAGCGGCCAACTCCGCCGCGGACAAGATGACTTCCCTGTTCAGAAAAATCATTGAAAACATTTGACCATGAATAAATTGGAAACTATCCACGCGGCTGCGGACTTCGTTCGCGGAAAGATCGGGAACTTGCAACCGGAAGTAGGCATCGTCCTGGGCAGCGGCCTGGGAAAACTGGCCGACAAGATTGCCCAGGGCGTCACCGTCCCCTACCGGGACATCCCCGGCTTCCCGGCCTCTACCGCCATCGGCCACAAGGGAAACTTCATCATCGGGGAACTGGGTGGAAAAACCGTCATCGCCATGCAGGGGCGCATCCACTATTATGAGGGCTACGGCATGTTCGAAGTCACCCTGCCCATCCAGGTGATGAAGGTGCTGGGCATCCGCTACCTCTTCGTGTCCAACGCGGCGGGTGGCACCAACCTGTCCTTCCACGTGGGGGACCTCATGATCATCAAGGACCACATCAACCTGCTGCCCAACCCCCTGATCGGCCCCAACATCGACGAGTTCGGCCCGCGCTTCCCGGACATGACCCGCCCCTACGACCCCGGCCTCATCCGGAAGGCGGAAGAGTTGGCCGACAAGCTGGGAATCGCCCTTCGCAAAGGCGTTTACGTAGCCTGCACCGGCCCCAGCTATGAGACGCCGGCTGAATACCGCTACTTCCGCGCCATCGGGGCGGACGCCGTGGGCATGTCCACCGTCCCGGAGGTGATCGTGGCCCGTCACAGCAGCATCCCCGTGTTCGGCATGTCGGTGATCACCGACGTAGCCCACGCCACGGACGATGAAGACTACGTGACAGACGGAGAAGCCATCGTGAAAGCGGCCGATGCCGCCGCAGACCGGATGACCCTGCTGTTCACCAAGCTCATAGCCAGTCTGTAACAGGGACTGTTTCCCGTGCAAAAAATGCAGTTTTCTTTAGAAAAACAAGGTATTTTTTAAGGAAAATTATTAAATTTGCACGAATAAGTGCCAAAACCGGCCATGCTGGAAGATATAAGACAAAAAATCGAACAGTTGATTGCTCGCTATGAGGCTGAGAAAGCGGAGAACCAGAAGCTCCGCGAAGAGCTACAAGCGTGCAAGGAAACCGGCAACAGCCTTAGGGAACAGATTATGGAACTGGAGTCCGAGATAGAGACCCGCAAACTCACCGAAGCCTTTACCGGAGGGGGTGACAGGGCCGCTGCCAAGGAAAAGGTGGATACACTGATACGGGAAATAGGCAAATGCATCTCCTGCCTGGAAGATTGATATGGACCAGAAAATCAGCATAAAGATTGCAGGCCGCACATACAATCTGATGGCCGCATCGCCGGAGCAGGAAGAGCTTTACCGCCTGGCGGCGGAAGCCATCAACAAAAGGCTGGCCGCCTATACCCGCAAAAACCCGGACAAAACCATCATGGACCTGATGTCCCTGGTGGCGCTGAACGAGACGGTGTACCGCATCGGCGTGCAGAAGGAACTGGAAAAGGAAGAGCAGGAAAGGCAGGGGCTGGAAAGAGACCTGGACCGCTATCTGCAGGACATAGAATAAAGCCGTCAACCATCGAAAGCTGAAATCAACACGTTTCAACGCGCCGGGTTGACTCAGGCCGTGGATGACGGGCCCATTTTACCCGTAACCGGGGATTCCGTGCTTGCACGGGACGGGGGATATCAGCAAACGGCCGGGACCCAAATCTTATTCATTAAGATTTTCTGACTAGATGCTGACGGCTTTTTTCAGAACATGTCTGTTTCCCATCCGAAGCAGACATGTTTTTTTTATATAAAACCTAAAGCACTGTAGATCAGATATGGATATCGTAAGTATCATCATCGGATTTGTCGCCGGGGCGGCGGTTGCCCTGGCCGCATACATACTCATCCGCCGCTCCATCCTCAAGGGGAAAAAGGAAGAGATCCTGGAAAAAGCGGAGATTGAGGGTGAAAAAATCAAGAACGAACGCATCCTCCAGGCCAAGGAGAAGTATCTCTCTCTCAAGAGCGAACACGAAAAGGCCGTAAACGAGAGCAACGCCCGCATCCGGGATGCGGAAAACCGCATCAAGCAGAAGGAAAACAGCCTGAACCAGAAAATGTCGGAGGCAGACCGCAAGGGGAAAGAGCTGGAGAATCAGAAAAACCAGTTGAAAGGGCAGCAGGACGCACTGAAAATCAAGGAAGAAGAATACGAGCAGCTGCGCGCAGAGGCCATCCGCCAGATAGAGACCATCGCCGGCATGAGCGCCCAGGATGCCAAGAACCAGCTGATGGAAAGCATGAAGGCGGAAGCCCGCTCCCAGGCTCAGGCCTACATCAACGACTGCATCGACGAGGCCCGCCTGAACGCCACCAAGGAAGCCAAGCGCATCGTCATCAACACCATCCAGCGCACCGCTACGGAAACGGCCATTGAAAACGCCGTCACCACCTTCCCCATCGAGAACGACGACATCAAAGGCCGCATCATCGGCCGGGAAGGCCGGAATATCCGCGCCCTGGAGGCAGCCACCGGAGTGGAGATCGTGGTGGACGACACCCCGGACGCCATCCTGCTCAGCGCCTTCGACCCTGTCCGCAGGGAGGTGGCCCGCCTGGCTCTCCATCAGCTGGTGGTGGACGGACGCATCCATCCCGCCCGCATCGAGGAAGTGGTGGCCAAAGTCCAGAAGCAGCTGGAAGAAGAGATCCTGGAAACGGGAAAACGCACCTGCATCGACATGGGCATCCACGGCCTCTCGATGGAGCTGGTCAGGATGATCGGCCGCATGAAATACCGCTCTTCCTATGGTCAGAACCTGCTGCAGCACTCCCGCGAAGTGGCCAACATCTGCGCCATCCTGGCCAGTGAACTGGGCCTGAATCCCAAGATCGCCAAACGCGCCGGCCTGCTGCACGATATCGGCAAGGTGTCGGAGGAAGACCCTGAACTGCCGCACGCACTGCTGGGCATGAAACTGGCCGAGCAATTCAAGGAAAAACCGGAAATCTGCAACGCCATCGGCGCCCACCACGAAGAGATTGAAATGACATCCCTCTACGCTCCCCTGGTGCTGGTGGGAGACGCCATCTCCGGCGCCCGTCCGGGTGCCCGCCGGGAGGTGATCGAAAGCTATATCAAGCGGTTAAGGGGCATGGAGAACCTGGCCGCCGCCTATCCGGGCGTGACCAAGTCGTACGCCATCCAGGCCGGCCGCGAGCTCCGCGTGATCGTAGGGGCAGAGCAGGTCAGCGACCAGGAGGCAGAGCAGCTCTCCGGCGAAATCGCCAAGAAGATCCAGGACGAAATGACCTATCCCGGTCAGGTGAAGATAACCGTTATCCGCGAAACCCGTTCCGTCGCATATGCCAAGTAAACTCCTGAAATCCATAATTTTAACGGTGGCAGCACTCTGGATGGGTGTTGCCGCTTTGGCACAAGAGCCCTCCGTCGGCTGGAAAGTGAGTTCCCAGCAGTTGGAAGAAGGCCTGTATCGGCTCACCTTCTCCGGAAGCGTGGCCTCCGGCAAACACATCTACGGCCCGGACAACCCCAACAACCCTTTCTCCGTGAGCTACGTAGAGGGCGTCACCCCGGCAAGCGAGGTAACGTCGGCTTTGGAGCCCACCCAGTACAAAGGGGAACCGGTCTATTTCACCAAAGCCGTCTTTTCGCAGGATGTCCGCACGGACGCAGACCAGATCGGCGGCACCATTACCTGGCAGGCCTGCGAAGAAGACCTTTGCGGGTTCCCGGAAGAGGAAGAGTTTGAAGTAAGCGTGGCTGCGGCGGCCCAGGGGCATGCCACCGCCATCCAGGACCCGGAAGAAGGCCGGGACAGCGGCGCCGGCAACCTCTGGGCCCTGATCTTGGAAGCCATCCTCTGGGGCCTGGCCATGCTCCTGACCCCCTGCGTGTTCCCGATGGTTCCCATGACCGTCTCTTTCTTCCTTAAAGCGTCGGACAATGTCCATCAGGGCCGCTTCAAAGCCTTCATGTACGGGGTGTTCATCGTGCTGCTGTACACGATTCCGGTGGTGCTGCTGTTCGGCCTCACCCGCATCATCGGCGGAGAGGCGGTTACGGCCGATATCTTCAACTGGCTCTCTACACACTGGCTGCCCAACATCCTGTTCTTCCTGGTATTCTTCGTCTTCGCCCTGTCGTTCTTCGGAGCTTTCGAGATCACCCTCCCCTCTTCCTGGAGCACCAAGACGGATGCCAAGTCCAACAAGGGCGGGCTGGCCGGCGTCTTTTTCATGGCCCTCACCCTGGTGCTGGTTTCCTTCTCCTGCACGGGCCCTATCGTGGGTTCGGTGCTGCTGAAATCGTCCCAGGGAGAATTCTGGACGCCCATGATCACCATGCTGGCCTTCTCGGTGGCCTTCGCCCTCCCCTTCACCGTGTTCGCCCTGTTCCCGCAACTGCTGAAAAAGCTCAAGAGCGGCAGCTGGCTCAATTCCGTCAAGGTGGTGCTGGGCTTTGTGGAACTGGCCCTGGGCCTGAAGTTCCTGTCCACGGCCGACCAAACCTACCACTGGGGCATCCTGGACCGGGAAGTGTACCTGGCCCTGTGGATTGTGATTTTCTCCCTGCTGGGGCTGTACCTGCTGGGGAAGATCCGCTTCAAATACGACAGCCCCACGGAGCATGTGGGCATTCTCCGGCTCATCCTGGCTATCGGCGTTTTCTCCTTCGTGGTGTATCTGGTTCCCGGCATGTGGGGCGCACCGCTCAAGGGGCTTTCCGGCTATCTGCCGCCCTTGTCCACGCAGGATTTCGTGCTGGGCAGTGAGAGTGCCGGCAGAGGGGTGTCATCGGCCCAGGATGCGCCGTCCAACCCGTACGGGCTAACCATGGCGCACGGGCTGCAGGGCTATTTCACGCTGGAAGAAGGCCTGGCCGCCGCCAAGAAAGAAGGGAAACCCGTTTTCCTGGACATCACCGGGCATGGCTGCGTGAACTGCCGGGAAATGGAAGCCCGCGTCTGGAGCGACCCTGAAGTTCTCCGGCGCCTGAGGGACAACTTCGTGATGGTGGCCCTCTACACGGACGACAAATCCCGCCTCCCGGAAAGCGAATGGTTCACAACGCCTGCGGGGAAAACCCTGAAAACGGTGGGCAGCGTGAATTCCTATATCGTCCGCACCCGCTTCAACGTAAACGCCCAGCCCAACTATTTCATCCTGTCTCCGGATGGGGAAATCCTGGCCGGGCCGCGTGCCTATAACCTGTCCATTCCCGGATACATCAACTTCCTGGACTCTGCACTATGAGTGAACTCGCCCCGCTGATCGCCGACCTGGCGCTTATCCTGATTTGCGCCGGCATCATGACGCTGATTTTCAAGAAATTGAAGCAGCCGCTGGTGCTGGGCTACATCGTAGCCGGCTTTATCGCCAGTCCGCACTTCAGCCTTACGCCCTCCGTGATGGATGCCGCCAGCATCCACGTGTGGTCAGACATCGGGGTTATCTTCCTCCTCTTTGCACTGGGGCTGGAATTCAGTTTCAAAAAGATTGTCAAGGTGGGCGGTCCGGCCATCATCGCCACCTTCACTATCATTTTCGGCATGATGGTGCTGGGCTTCATCGTGGGCTCCTCCTTCGGCTGGAGCAAGATGGACGCCCTGTTCCTGGGCGGCATGATTTGCATGAGCTCCACAACCATCATCTACAAGGCCTTCGACGATCTGGGGCTGGCCAAAAAGAAGTTCGCCGGCCTGGTCATGTCCATCCTCATCCTTGAGGATATCCTGGCCGTGGTGCTGATGGTGGTGCTTTCCACCGTGGCTGTGTCGTCCAACTTCGAGGGCGGAGAACTGGTGATGAGTATCCTCAAGCTGGTGTTCTTCCTCACCCTGTGGCTGCTGGTGGGCATTTACCTGATTCCGCTCATCCTCCGCAAGACCCGCTCCCTGATGAACGACGAAACCCTGCTGGTGGTCTCGCTGGGCCTGTGCTTCCTCATGGTGGTCGTGGCCGCCAAGACCGGTTTCTCGGCCGCCTTCGGCGCCTTCATCATGGGCTCCATCCTGGCGGAAACGCTGGAGGCCGAGCATATAGAACGGCTGGTCAAGCCCGTGAAAGACCTCTTCGGCGCCATCTTCTTCGTGTCGGTGGGCATGATGGTGGACCCGGCCATGATCGGCCGGTACTGGCTGCCCATCCTGCTGATTACCATTACCGTAGTGGTGGGACAGTCCTTCTTTGCCACCGTGGGCGTGCTGCTGTCGGGGCAGAACCTCAAGACGGCTGTCCAAAGCGGCTTCTCCCTGACCCAGATCGGTGAATTCTCCTTCATCATCGCCTCGCTGGGCGTATCCCTGGGCGTTACCAGCGACTTCCTCTACCCTATCGTGGTGGCGGTGTCCGTAATCACGATCTTCCTCACCCCGTACATGATCCGCCTGGCGGAACCCGCATATAACTTCCTGGACAAGCATCTGCCCGCCCGGGTACGTACGTTCCTGGACAGCTATGCCGCGTCGGCCTCCGAACCGGCCGCAGCCAAGGAAAGCCCCTGGAAAACCTATCTGGGTGCCGTAGGCCAGACCGTCCTCATCTATGGCATCCTTTGCATCGCCGTGTGCCTGATCGGGTTCGGCCTGCTGCAGCCCCTGGCCGAAAAATACATCCCGGGCATCTGGGCCCACGTAGTCCTGGCGGTGGTTGTCCTGGGTGCCATGGCTCCCTTCCTCAGGGCCATCCTGGTGAAGAAGAACCGGTCCGACGAATTCAAGTCGCTCTGGGCCCAGAATCCCGCCAACCGGGCCCCGCTGGTAGCCGGCATGGTGCTCCGGCTGGCCATGGTGATGGGCTTCATCTTCTACGTCCTGGCCCGCCTCTTCCACATCTCCGTGCTCCTGATCCTGGTGTTAGCCCTGGCGGTAGTCGCCTACCTCATGTTCGGCCGATGGGCCAAGCAGTCGGCCCACAAGATAGAGGAAACCTTCCTGACCAACCTGAACTCCCGGGAGAAACGGGCGGAATACCTGGGCGAGAAAAAGCCGGAATATGCCTCCCGCCTCCTGGACAAGGATATGCACCTGGCCGACTTTGACATCCCCGCAGACTCCAAGTGGGCCGGAAGGACGCTCCGGGAAATGAAACTGAGCCAACTGTTCGGCGTGCAGGTAGTCGCCATTGTGCGGGGCAGCAAACGGCTGAACATCCCCGTAGCCGACACCCGCATCTACCCCTACGACCGCCTGCAGGTGGTGGGGGCCGACGCCGGATTGGAAGCCTTCGGTACGGAACTGGGCCGGGAAAACGCTTCCCTGCCGGAAGAATTTACGGACCAGGAGGTCCTGCTTCGCCGCCTGCCCATTTCCGAGGGCTCCCCTTTCCTGGGTAAAAGCCTCAAAGACAGCAGCATCCGCAACCGCTACCGCTGCCTGGTGGTGGGCGTAGAAAAAGAAGACGGCGCCCTCCACATCCCCAATGTCACCATCCCCTTCGAAGACGGCGACTTCCTCTGGATTGTGGGTGAAAAGCAGGACGTAGAGGCCATGATGGGGGCGTAGCGTCAGTACCTATATACCTTCAGCCGCTGCACGCCGGTTTCGCCGAAGGGGATGCGCAGGTGGCGGCCCTGGTGGTCTTCGTCACCGTTGAGGCGGCGGAGGGGCTGCAAACCATCATATTCATCGATCGAGAGAATGCCCACACGGCCTTTGCCGCCTGCGGGCTTCATGGTGGCCACGCAGCCGGTGCCCAGGAACAGATACTCGTCCCGGCCCATTTCCAAGATCAGAAACGCAGCCTCTCCCCAATCGGCAGGCTTCCCGTGCACCGGACTCCAGGAGATGGTGCCGTCGTGGCGGCAGGTGAAGACCACATCCCCGATCGTAATCTCTTCTTCCGGATGGGCAGCGTCCAGCAGCACGCCGTACGCTTTCCCTTCCGCCTGTTTCTGCGCGATCAACGGCAGCCAGGGCGCAAGGGTACGGTATGCGTCGGCCGTGGGCTCCCAGGCATTGTCGATGGAAAACGGCGAGAATCCCAGCGCGTTATGCCGGCCCAGGACATAGAAGACACGGGCGGCGTTGGCCGCCTCCTGGCGGATTTCCGGCACGAAGAGCGGATTGCCGGGCTTGTGGTACCGGGCCATCCAGTCCGGGAAGCCCGGATCGTAAATGTCGGGACAGACCAGGTCGATGGAAGGGGCCTCCGCCTTCCAGATATCCATCAGGTGGTCCAGCGGACCGGCCGACGGATACTCTCCCGGCTTCCGGCCCCGGGAGTTCAGGGCGGCATTCACGAACATCGGCAGGTTGTACTCCTTCTTCCCGGCGCGGGCAACGGCCTCTGCATAACGGGCATAGGCACGGGCCTGGAAACGCTCCTCGTCCTTCTCCAAGCTACGGGCAAAGGCCTTTTCCGCTGCGGTCCCGTGCTCCCGGGCATCGCCCAGGAAGCCTATCTCGTTCTCCACCTGCACCATCAGCACCGTTCCGGTGTCCCCGTCGGCCTCCTTTAAATGCCGCATCAAGGCAGAGAATGCCTTGCAGTCGGCCTTAAGGGCCTCCGGGTCCCAGGCCGAGAGGATTTCCGGCGTGGAGCCGTCACTGTTCCGGGCAAGGGTAAAGCGGGAACCGAACCCCAGCTTCACCCACGAAGGCACATAGCAGGACATGCTGTTTTTCCAGGTTCCGAACCACAGCAGGATCAGGTGCAGCCCGTTTTCCCGAGCCGATGAAAGCAGATAGTCTACCGTCCGAAAGTCAAACGCCCCTTCCACAGGCTCTATAAGTTCCCAATAAACCGGGGCCAGGACCGTATTTAGGCCGGCGTCCTTAAGTGTTTTCCAGCTGTCCCGGCCATCCATATACGCTGCGCTGGAGGCGCTGGAGTTGGCCAGTTCCCCGCCCAGGATAATGTAGGGCTCCCCATGCAGCAGCAACCGGCCACCCTCCAGACGCACGGGCTGGGCGCCGAGGGAAAGGGACACGAAAAAGGTTATGAGAAGAAAAATGCGTTTCATGCAACAAACGTGTAATCGCGGCTCGGTGAGTCTGTTATTACTTCTTAGGAATCATACATCCTGCAAGTTAGCAAAAATCCTTTTTCCGGACAATAACTTTTTTGATTATATTTGTATGATTTATACGTAGCATCCATGAAACGTCATCACTTCGCACTCCTTGCCGCAATAATCGTCCTGGGCTCCTGCAGCCGCGGTCTCAGGGACGGGGACTATACCCTTACCGTGCTGTCCACCAACGATGTGCACAGCACCTGGTTCGACTCCACTTATGTGGGAGGGGGCACCCGGAACTCCCTTTTTGCCATGAACTACTACATAGACAGCGTGCGCACGGCGGACGGGTTCGACAACGTGCTGCTGGTGGACGCCGGCGACTGCCTGCAGGGAGACAACGCCGCCTACTACTATAATTACATAGACACCCTGTCTCCTCACCTGTTCCCCCGGCTGATGGCTTACATGAAGTACGACGCCATCGCCATGGGCAACCACGACATCGAGACCGGGCATCCGGTTTACGACCGCGTACAGAAGGACCTGGTCAAGGCCGGCGCCCCGTTCATGGCCGGCAACGCCATCCGCAACGACAACGGCAAGCCTTACTTCCCGCTCTATAAAGTGGTGAAAAAGGCCGGGCTGAAGATAGCCATCATCGGCTACAACAACGCCAACATCAAAGCCTGGCTCTCCGAAGAAATCTGGAGCGGCATGCACTTCGAGCCCATCATCAGCCAGGTCCAGAAGGATGTGGACTATGTGCGGGAAAAGGAACGCCCGGACGTGATGATTGCAGCCATGCACTCCGCCTGCGGGCAGGGAGACGGCACCGTCCTGGAGGCCGAGGCCTTGGACGTATTCAACAGCGTGAAAGGCGTGGACTGGGTCATCTGCGGCCACGACCACAGACCCTATGTAGAAACCCGCGACACCTGCGCCCTCCTGAATTCCGGCAGCCACAGCCGCTACGTTGCCCATGGGAAAATGCACCTGAAGGTGGAAAAGGGCAAGATTACGGAGAAACGCTTCGAGACAGACCTCATTCCCGTCAAGGCCGAAAAGGCCGACCCTGTCATGCGCGCCCATTTCCGGAAAGAGTTTGAGGCGGTGAAAGCCTTCACCCTGCAGGAAGTTGGCATCCTGAACACCGACATCTACACCCGCGATTCCTTCACGGGCATGAGCGACTACATGAACCTCCTCCACACCCTGTGCCTGAGCCAGGAACCCGCAGAGATCTCCATCGCCGCTCCCCTCACCTACAACGGCCGGATCCGCTCAGGCGTGCTGGTCTTCAACGACCTGTTCACCATCTATCCCTTTGAGAACCAGCTGTATGTCGTAAAAATGAGCGGAGAGGAAATCAAGGACTACCTGGAAGCCTCCTACGACAAATGGATCAACACCATCTCCAAGCCCGGAGACCACGTGCTCAAGATCCAGGGCCGGGACGACCCGCGCACCCAGCAGAAGGGCTGGTCCTTCGTGAACCGCAGCTATAACTTCGACTCGGCCGCGGGAATCAACTACACGGTAGATGTCACCAAGCCCTTCGGCAGCCGTATCAGCATTTCTTCCATGGCCGACGGCGATGAATTCGAACTGGACGAGGATTACAACGTGGCCATGACCTCTTACCGCGCCAGTGGCGGCGGCGGCTTGCTGGAAGAGATTGGGATTGACACCGACGAGATTGACGAGCGCGTGGTGGCCCGCTACCCGGAAATCCGCAACCTCCTGTACGACTATCTGATGGAGAACGGCTCCATAGACCCGGAAGTAATTGGGGACCAGAAGGTTATCGGAAAATGGGCCTTCGTGCCGGAAAGCGTGGCCGGCCCGGCCCTCAAGGCCGACAAAGACCTCCTGTTCAGCAGGTAACCCTACTACTACCGCCTGCCTTTGCCTTTGAACGACAACCGGTCCAGGTTCACCAGCACCTGGCCGATTTGTTGCGTCCCCAGGAAGCCGCTTCCGGTGAAGTGGGCCACCAAGCGTACGCTCACATTCACCTGGGGGCACAGGCGCTTGCCCCAATAAAGGTCTATCCGGTCGTAGAAACCGCTGCCGCCGCCGGGACGGATCTCCCAGACGGAACTGCGAATATAAAGGTTTGAAGCATAGATGTTTCCAGCCTCGTCTTTGTCATGAAAATAGGGAGCCTGACTGTCTCCGTAATAGGCTTCGTTCCTGAGGCCGAAACCCCATTTCCGCACATCGGCCACCAGGGAGGCGCCCACGGGAATGCTGCGGCGGGAGGTGATCCGGTCTGCCTGATAGCCTACGATAGCCCCCGCCTGCAGGGAAAGGGCTTCCAGGCCTGTGAAAGAGGAAAAATCGGCCAGGATATAGGGATGCAGGATATGGTCGTCCACGACGCCGTTCACCTCCTGGCTGCAGGCATAGTGGTGGAACATGCCCTCCCAGCCGAAGCCCAGCCAGGAATTCAGCCAGCCCCGGCCGGCCGATATCACGTTGAACTGTTCCCGCCTGCCCGCGCCATATTTTCCGTTCCAGTCCAGGGCAATCTCGTAATTGGAGCGGCCCTTCTTCCAGCGGAGCATGAACCCCTCCAGATGGGCGTCGTAAAAACGGACCGGGTCCGACAGAATGGCCGACGAGTACTCTCCTCCCAGCAGGGCGCGGGGATAGATTCCGGCGGCCAGGGTGAAGCTTTTCCGGTTATATTGATACCAAAAGACGGGTTCAACGGTAAGCGGCGTTCCCGGGGTGCCGAAATCCCGTACCGCATCTGCCCCCGCCATCAGCCGATGGTCCCCTTCCCCGAAGCGGAGCCCTACATAAGGGGTCAGGCGGGCCACCGCGATGGTCAGCGAAGGCATGAGGGCGTTGTCGGAGACATCGAACTCGTTGTTTACCAAGGCCGAATGGAAACGGATATCGGCTTCCAGGGACACCCGCTGCGCCCGGGCGGGCAGAACGAGTGCCAGAAGCAGGGAGAGGACAAGGATTCGTTTCATACAGAGCAGGTTATCGGCGCATACCGCGCATTTGCTGCATCAGGTTGCCGGTCATGGCGCCCTTCATCACTTTGCGGGTACCTTCGAACTGCTTCAGCAGGCGGTTCACTTCCGGCAGCGAGGTGCCGGAGCCGTCGGCGATGCGCTTACGGCGGGAGCCGTTGATCACCTCCGGGTGCTCCCGTTCGTAGGGGGTCATGGACAGGATGATGGCCTCGATGCCCTTGAAGGCGTCGTCCGGGACATCCACGTCTTTGAGGGCCTTGCCCACGCCGGGAATCATGGACGCCAGGTCCTTGATGTTGCCCATCTTCTTCACCTGCTGGATCTGGTTGTAGAAGTCCCAGAGGGTGAACTGGTCCTTGGCCAGCTTTTTCTTGAGCTCGCGGGCCTGTTTCTCGTCGAACTGCTCCTGGGCCTTCTCCACCAGGGAAACCACGTCACCCATGCCCAGGATACGGTCTGCGATGCGTTCGGGGTGGAACACGTCCAGCGCCTCCAGTTTTTCACCGGAGCTCACGAACTTGATGGGTTTTCCCACCACCGCCTTGATGGAAAGGGCCGCACCGCCGCGGGTGTCGCCGTCCATCTTGGTCAGGACCACGCCGTCGAAGTCCAGCCGGTCGTTGAAGGCCTTGGCGGTTTCCACGGCGTCCTGGCCGGTCATGGCATCTACCACGAAGAGGGTCTCCGTAGGCTGCACGGCCTGGTGCAGGGCCGATATCTCGTCCATCAGCTGCTGGTCCACGGCCAGACGGCCGGCGGTATCCACGATGACCACGTTATAGCCTTCCGCCTTGCCTTTGGCGATGGCTGCCTTGGCGATTTTGATGGGGTCTTTCTCCCCTTCCTCCGTGTAAACGGGCACGGAAATGCTGTCTCCCAGCACCTTGAGCTGCTCGATGGCGGCCGGACGGAAGGTGTCGCAGGCAGCCAGCATCACTTTCATGCCCCGCTTGGACTTGATGTGCAGGGCCAGCTTGCCGGAGAAGGTGGTTTTACCGGAACCGTTAAGGCCGGCCACCAGCACCACGGCGGGAGCGCCCTTGATGTTGATGTCCTGGGCATTGCTTCCCATGAACTCCGCCAGCTCGTCGTGCATGATTTTTACCATCATCTGCTGCGGCTTCACGGCGGTGAGCACATTGGCGCCCATAGCCTTGTCTTTCACGCGGTTGCAGAAATCCTTGGCCACCTTGTAGCTTACGTCCGCGTCCAGGAGGGCCTTGCGGATGTCCTTGACGGTTTCCGCCACGTTGATCTCGGTGATCTTGCCTTCACCTTTCAGTATTTTGAAAGACCTTTCCAGTCTCTCGCTCAGATTCTCGAACATATAAACAGTTTTAGCCTGCAAATGTAAGCATTTTTTGGCGGATTCCCTTCCCGGCGGTGCATCGGTAGAAAAAACTGCCCGTTTTTTTCTCTTTCAACCGAATCGGTGGAAAAAAAGCGAAAAGTTTTTCTGTTTCGAAATGCCCTTTGGGAAAAGTTCCCCTACTTTTGCGGCAGACCGGGCGCGGTGTCCGGCGGCTAAAAAAACACAAACGTATGAAACTGGGAAGATGGATGGCGGCCCTGCCGCTGCTTGCAGCACTGACTGCATGTGAAGACTTCGGCCTCTCGGCCGTACAGGGAGAATTGACGTGGACGCTGGACAAGGAGGCCTTCACCAAGGCATCGGCCGAAATCCCGGACACCAACGACTTCCTCCTGACTGTCAGCGACGCCAAGGGGAAGGTCCTGTATGAAGGCACGTACGGGGACTCTCCGGCCTCGCTGCAGGTGGATCCGGGCAGTTATACCCTGCGGATTGTGTCGGTCCCCTTCACCGCACCGGCCTTTGACCGGCCGCAGTACGGGGACGAACAGGTTGTGGTTGTTCCCAGCGGGCAGAACGTGGAAGTAAAGCTGCAGTGCACCCTGCTCAACGCCGGCATCCGCCTGAAGATCGCATCGGACTTCCTCACCACTTTCCCGGGAGGCGTGCTGTACGTGAAGGGCGGAAACACCCGGCTGATGTACAGCTACAAGGAGAACCGGATCGCTTACTTCCAGCCCGGAGAAGTGCAGGCCATCCTGTACAATGAAGGGAAGGACGAGGTGCTGTTTACCCGCACTTTGGCCCAGCGGGAAATCCTCACCGTGAACCTGTCGGCGCCGGCCACCGCCAAAGGGGTCAGTTCCATCCAAGTGAGCGTGGACACCACCAAGACCTGGCGGAAAGAAGATTTCACGATCGGCGGGGGCAACGGCACGAACGGCGGCTCAGGGAGCGGAAACAATGCCTACGGCGTATCGGAAGCGGCTGCTCACATCGGCGAGGAAGATGTCTGGGTGTACGGGTACATTGTGGGCGGGGATTTGTCGTCGGCCGGGAAAAGCGTGAAAACCGGCAAGTGCACAAAGAACACCCACCTGGCCATTGCCGCGCGGTCTTCCGTAACGGACAAAGCCTCCTGCGTGGCGGTGGAACTGCCCGCCGGGACTGTCCGGGACGCACTGAACCTGGTGGACCACCCGGACCTGATCGGGAAGCGGGTGTACGTAAAGGGGAACGTGGTGGAATCCTATTTCGGGACCACAGGCCTGAAAGGCACCAAAGACTTTGCGCTGAAATAGTTACAGGACGCCGTCGGCCAGGCGGATCACTTTCCCCAGCAGTACCTTGTACCATTTCCGGGAGGCCTTCCAGCCCTCCAGGTCCAGGGGAATGCAGTTTTCCAGGTCCCGGAGGAAAATGGCCTTTTGGGCAAGGGCCACCTCCCGGCTGTAGCAGAACGCATCTACCTCGTGGTTGATCTGGAAACTCCGGATATCCATGTTGGTGGCTCCGATAAGGCAAAGGTCATCGTCCGAGACCAGGGTTTTGCAGTGGATGAACTCTCCCTTCCAAAGGTAAATCCGGATGCCGGCTTCCATACACTCCGTAAAGAAGGAACGGTTCACCGGGCCGATCAAAGGCGTATCTACCTTCGCTGGCAGCAGCAAACGTACATCCACCCCCCTGAGCGCGGCGGCTTCCAGGGCGTTCATCACGGATTCCGGCGGGCCGAAATAAGGTGTCTGGATATAAACATAGTCCCGGGCGTTCTGCAGGATCCACTCGTAACTGAGCTGGACGTGGGGGTAGGTGAAATCCGGCTCGTCGGTGACCACCTGGATGGGGATCCCCGTAAGAGGAGCCTCCCCGACCGGGATTTCCGGGGGGAAGAAGTAGCCCAGCGGCTCTTTGATCTGTCCGCCGGAAGTGTGCCACGTATCCAGGAAGGAGGCCTGCAGGGCATAGATGGCCGGCCCTTGCAGGCGCATGTGGGTGTCTCTCCACTTGTAGCGGTAGTTGTTGTTCAGGTTCATGCCGCCGGTGTAGGCCACTTTGCCATCTATGATCACGATTTTCCGGTGGTTGCGGCTGTTCAGGCGCAGCCAGAAGTTCACCAGGCCGTTACGCAGGCGGGTAAAGCGGGCCACCTCTATGCCGGCTTCCCGCATCTCCTTATAATAGCGCCAGGGAACCAGTCGGTTGCCGAACCACTCATAGACAAAGCGCACTTTCACGCCTTCCCGGGCCTTGACCATGAGAAGGTCCCGGATTTCCCGCCCGGCGACATCGTCCCCGAAGCGGAAATACTCCATGTGGATATACTCCCGGGCCTCCCGGATATCCTGCTTGAGCAGTTCCCACTTCTTCTCTCCGGTGGTGATCAGCTCCACGGCATTTCCCTCCGAGAGGATGTTTCCCTTGTAGCAACTGCGGAGCAGGCTCACCAGGGGGCGGTATTTCTCTGTCACTTCGGAAGAGAGGTCTGTCAGGAATAACTTGTTGAACCGCTCCGGCGGAATCTCTTCCCGGAAACGCTTTTCCACTTTTGCATGCAGCCGCTCCCGCACGCCCAGCCTGCGGTAATTCACGCCCATGACCAGATAGAAGAGCAGGCCCAACACGGGGAAAAGGGAGATGGCCAGCAGCCAGGTCACTTTCCAGCCGGAGTCTCCGTCGTCCAGGATAATAAAAAGCGCGATGCCCACATAGAGCATCACCACCACAATGGCCAGTATGACGGAAACGGCAGACATTTAATACCGAATACAAATATAGAAATTTATCTTGATAAGAAAAAAACGTATCTTTGCAAACTCAATCTTGAAGGCCGATGAAATCGTTTTTGAAAAAACTGGAAGAGCAAGTCAAGCAGTACCCGGACCGTCCCGCCCTGTGCGATTACGGCGGCACGGGATACACCTATCGCGAAGTCGCGGAACAGATGGAAATCTATCACGCCTATTTCCGCAGCATCGGCCTCCGGAAAGGAGACAAAGTGGCCCTGTGTGCACGGAACTGCGCCCGCTGGGCCGTGGTTTTCCTAGCCGCAAACACCTACGGGGCGGTCATCGTTCCCCTTCTGGCAGACTTCACCCCGGAGAATATCGCCCAGCTCACAGACCACTCGGAAAGCGTGCTGCTGTTCACCGATCCGGAAATCTGGAAAAGGCTGGACGTCTCCCTGATGCCCCGCCTCAGGGCGGCTATCAACTGCAAGGGAGACAAGCTCCTGTGGACGGCGGGGAAAAAGTACGAATCGGCCTGGAGCCAGCGGAAAAGCCAATTCAGCGACCAGTTCCCCCGGGGGCTGGATCCGCAGGCGGTCTCCTATCCGGACAACCAGGAAGACCAGCTGGGCATTATCAATTACACATCCGGCACTTCCGGAGCCCCTAAGGGAGTTATGCTCCCCTTCCGCGCCGTCTCCGACGTGGTGGATTACTGCCAGAAGAATATCACCGACAAGCCGGACGCCCTGGTTTCCATGCTGCCGCTCGCACACATGTACGGGCTCATCATCGAATTCGTGTACCCGTGCTGCACGGGGTTCACCATCCACTTCCTGGGAAAGGCGCCGTCCCCGTCGCTGCTTGCCAAAGCCCTGCAGGAAGTGAAGCCGCAGCTCCTGATCACCGTTCCCCTGGTGATGGAAAAACTCTACCATGCGTTGGTTCTCCCGATGCTCGCGTCCAAACCCGCCTACCTGCCGGGCATCAACACGCTGTTTTACAAGTCTGTCGGCAAAAAAACCATCAAAGCACTCGGCGGAAGGGTGAAGGAAATCATCATCGGCGGGGCGCCGCTCAGTTGGGAGATCGAGTCCCGGTTCCGGCAGATCGGCCTGCCTTACGTGGTGGGATACGGGATGACGGAAGCCTGTCCGCTGCTCGCCTATGCCGGGCTGGACCACTATGTCCCCGGATCCTGCGGAAGGCCCATCCATACCATCCGGATAGACTCCTCGGACCCGGAAAACATTCCCGGTGAAATCCAGGCCCAGGGGCCCAACCTTACGCTGGGCTATTTCAAAAACCCGGAGGCCGACGCCGCCGCCTGGACAGAGGACGGCTGGTTCCGCACCGGAGACCTGGGGACGCTGGACTCAAACGGCAACCTCTTCATCCGGGGGCGCATCAAAGCCCTGATCCTGAGCTCCACCGGACAGAACATCTACCCGGAAGAAATTGAGTCCCTGCTGGATGCCCACCCTTACGTGAAAGAATCCGTCGTGGTGGACAAAGGGGGAAAAGTGGTTGCCCTGGTGTACCCGGACGCAGAGGGCATCGTCTCCATGGGCGAGCGAGACCACCAGGAGATTCCGGAGATTATCCGCGCCCAGATCAATGCCAAGCTGCCGCCCTACAGCCAGATCGCCCGCGTGGAAATGCGCGACATGCCCCTGGAACGTACGGCGAAAGGCTCCGTGAAAAGACACCTATACCAGTGATGGAATTCCAGAAAATCGTGAACGCCCGGGACCTTGGCGGTCTCAAAGTCGGAAACAAGACCATCCGGAAGGGGCTGCTTCTGAGGAGCGGCTCGCTGAACGAGGCGTCCGACGAGGATGTGCGCCTGCTCGTGGAGAAATACCACCTTCGGCGCATCTTCGACTTCCGCACGGAGGCCGAAGCCGCTTTGCAGCCGGACCGGATAATTCCCGGCGCGGAACACATCTTCCTTCCCACCCTGGATCCCGAGATGGAAAAAAGGAGCGGAGACGCCGTTCCCGCACAGGTTTTCCTGAACCTGCAGGAGTATATCGTCCGCCTGAGCTTCAACCACGTGTTCCAGGAAAAGGGCCGCATGCTGTACCCTTCCCTGGTGCGGAGCGAATTCTCCCAGCTGCAGTACGCCGCCTTCCTGAACCTTACGCTGGAAGCGCCGGAGGGCGCCGTCCTCTGGCACTGTTCCCAGGGAAAAGACCGCACCGGAATCGGCGCAGCCTTCCTTCTGGGCGCACTGGGAGCCTCGCGGGAAACCATCGTCCGGGACTTCGACCAATCCAATGTCACCTACAAGCCTCTGGTGGACAGCCTGATCCAAAAGGTGGAAGCAGCCGGCGGAACGGAAAATGAGACAGAGACTATCCGGGCTTTCATGGGCGTAAGCACCCGCAATTTCTGCGACACGCTGGACCTGATTGACCGGGAATGGGGCTCGCTGGACGCCTACATCACCGCCCAACTGGGTATCGATGACGCAGACAAAGCGTTCCTGAGGCAGAAATACCTGACCGATTAACGCCGCTTTCTCAGGCGGTCTATCGCGTGCTCCAGGCTCTCGGAGGGCTCGATGATGTTGTAGTCGCTCCAGAAATCCGGGTCCTGGAACTCCGCGGCCTTTTGCGTGAGATAATCCGTGGTCCGGAACATCTCCTGGCGGGTAATGGGCACGGCAGGCTCGCGGACATCGGTCACGACCAGCTCATTGACGGCCGTATAATTGGTCTGGAACAAGCGCCTGCGCCAGTCGCAGCCGAAGCGGATGGTGGAACGGAAATAGGACATCCGGTACCGTCCGTCCTCCTGGGGCCTGTAAGTCATCAGGAAGGACAGCTCCCGCGGATTGAAGCGCAGCGTGAAGGGCTTCTTGATCAGCATGGCCCGCGTGGCCTTGGCCTTGTCACTCATGTCCAGGGAGAGCTCTATCCGGCTGAAAGCCAGGGTTTCGGTATCGATATACAAGGTTCCGTGGTACAGGGCGTACTCCACCGAGCCCGCGCTCACGGGATGCAGGCTGATGACAAACTGCAGGCGGTCGTCTATATAGGCGGGGGGTTCCATCTGGAAACGGTACAGTTTCAGCTCCTCTGCGTCGAACAGGAGACCCCGGTTTTTCACCACGTCGAACGACAGGACCACCGTGGGACCGCCCTGCACGTTCACGCTCAGGGTGTCGCGTTTTCGCTGACTCATGAGGATGCGGCTTTTCTCGAGGGCTGCCCTGTCTGGGCGGAAACCCTCCCGGTAACCGTTTTTGTACATCCGGGCCACGGCCTCCGAGATGGAAGTGTAGCGGGAGCCCTTCTGGATGGTTTCCCGGTAGAAACACTCCAGCAGCTGCGGCGTGGCACTATAATTCTCCTGAATGCGGTATACGGCCGACCTCACCACTTCTTCCGGGTCTGCCCCGATCACCGTGGCCGCGTTCAGGTCTATGGCCTCCGGCGAGAGCCGCACCTTCATGTCTCCATTTCCGGTGCGCTGGTACTGGGTTCTATAGCCCATGTAAGAGAAGACCAGCGTGCCGATGGGCGCATTGGACTTGATGACAAAGACGCCGTCGGCATTGGTCACCGTGGCGTAGTGGCGGTCCGGTACGGCCACATGTACGGACGACAAGGCCTTTCCGCTGAAGGCATCCACTACGGTACCCCGCACCGTGTAGCCCAGACGGAGCGTGTCGGCCTGTGCCCAGACAATGGGGAGGAAAAAGAACAGGGCCGCAAGGACAGACAAAAGCCGTTTCATAACTTTCGATTCCTTTATTTTTGTGCAAGTTAGCAATTATCCGGATTCTTGTCAAGTTTTTTCTTGCATCCGCCGACTGCCAATTTGGCAGAAAACGCCCGCTTGGCTTGTTATTTGACCTGTTTCCGGCAGTTTGAGACAAAATAAAAACACAATTCATATGGCACAAGCTACGAAAGGACAAATCGGGGTAACTACCGAAAACATATTCCCCGTCATCAAGCAATTCCTGTATTCCGACCACGAGATCTTCTTGCGTGAACTGGTGGCCAATGCGGTGGACGCCACTCAGAAAATCAAGGCCCTGGCCGCCACGGGCGACTGCAAGGACGAGCTGGGAGACCTTCAGGTAAGGCTTGAACTGGACGAGAAGGCCCAGACCCTGAAGGTGATCGACAACGGTATCGGCATGACGGCCGAGGAGGTGGACAAATACATCAACCAGATCGCGTTCTCCAGCGCCGGCGAATTCCTGGAAAAATACAAGGACCAGATCGGGAACATCATCGGCCACTTCGGCCTGGGATTCTACAGCGCTTTCATGGTGTCCAAGAAGGTTACCATCGAGACCCGGTCCTGGAAAGAAGGGGCCAAGGCGGTGCGCTGGAGCTGCGACGGCTCCCCTTCCTTCGAGATGGAAGAAATTGAGAAAGAGGACCGTGGCACCGTGATCACCCTGTATCTGGACGATGATTCCAAGGAATACGGGGAGAAGTCCCGGATCGAGGGACTGCTGAACAAATACTGCAAGTTCATGCCCGTCCCCATCGTCTTCGGCAAGGAGCAGGAGTGGAAGGACGGCAAGTATGTGGATACGGATAAAGACAAGGTGATCAATGCCGTAGAGCCCCTCTGGACCAAGGCCCCGTCGGAGCTCAAGGACGAGGATTACCTCAGTTTCTACCGCACCTTGTTCCCGATGAACGAGGAGCCGCTGTTCTGGATCCACCTGAACGTGGACTACCCCTTCAACCTCACCGGCATCCTGTACTTCCCCAAGCTCAAGGACCGCGTGGCCATCGAGCGCAACAAGATTTCCCTGTACTGCAACCAGATGTTTGTGACCGACCACGTGGATAACATCGTGCCGGACTTCATGACCCTGCTGCACGGCGTGATCGACTCCCCGGACATCCCGCTTAACGTCTCCCGCTCTTATCTGCAGAGTGACGCCGCCGTCAAGAAGATTTCCACCTACATCACCAAGAAAGTGGCCGACCGCCTGGAAAGCATCTTCAAGGAGGAACGCGCCCAGCTGGAACAGAAGTGGGACAACCTGAAGCTCTTCATCGAGTACGGCATGCTCTCCGACGAAAAATTCTGCGAGCGCGCCCTCAAGTTCGCCCTCCTGAAGAACGTGGACGGGAAGTACTTCAGCTTCGACGAGTACAAAGAGGCCGTGAAGGACACCCAGGCCGACAAAGACAAGAAACTGGTATATCTGTACGCCACCAAGGCTGACGAGCAGTACAGCTACATCCAGGCCGCCAAGGACAAAGGCTACGACGTGCTCCTGATGGACTGCGAGCTGGATGCGCACTATGTGAACCTGCTGGAGCAGAAACTCCAGGACACCCGCTTCGCCCGCGTGGACTCCGACGCTGTGGAGAACCTGATCCCCAAGGAAGACAAGGTGAAGCCCGAGATGAAGGAGGACGAGCGCTACGACCTGGAGAACCTGTTCAAGGCCGTCCTGCCGGCGGGCAACGACTACTACGTCGTGGGCGACAACCTGGGGGCCGACGCCGCTCCTATCCTGATCACCCAGAACGAGTTCATGCGCCGTTACCGCGAGATGAGCGCCCTGGGCGGAGGAATGAATTTCTACGGCTCCATGCCGGAGAGTTACAATATCACGGTGAACATGGAGAACCCGCTTGTTGGAAAAATCTGGGCCGCCAAGCTCTCCGACGTCAAACCGCAAGGGGAACTTCCCGCCGAAGCCCCGGCCGACGCCTCCGAGGAGGAGAAGAACAAGGCCCGCGAAGCACGGGAATCGGTTCGCAAAGCCCATCGCGCCGACGTGGAAGCCTTTGCCAAAGACAATGAAATCCTGCACCAGATCGTGGACCTGGCCCTGCTGGGGAACGGCATGCTCAAGGGTAAAGCCCTGTCGGACTTTATCGCCCGAAGCCAGAAAGTGGTTTCCGACGCTTACCTCAAGTAACACCGGATTGCGAAAAAACGGCTCTCTCTTTCCCGAGGGGGCCGTTTTATTTTTATTTTTCCCATATTTGGCTTAAATTCGTGGCGAATTGTAAGCGAATATGGGAAATAAAACAAAAAAATTAAACCGCAGCCTGATCGAGGCCGTTGTTTTCCTGCTTCTTCTGGTCCTGTTCAGCTGGGCCCTGGGAAGCCGGATGGGCAGTGAGAACCTGATCAAGACCATCATGAACACGGCGCACGACCTGCTGCTGAACACGGTTTTCTTCCTGATGGGCATCACGGTAATCACGGGCGCCCTCTCCAAGTTGTTTGTGGAGTTCGGGGTGGTGAACATGCTGGAGCGAATCCTGCGCCCGCTGATGAAGCCGCTCTACAACCTGCCGGGCGTGGCCGCCCTGGGCGGCGTGATGACTTTCCTGTCAGATAATCCGGCCATCATCGCCCTCAGTAAAGACAAGACTTTTTCCGCCTACTTCAAAAAATATCAGCTTTATTCGCTTACCAATTTCGGCACGGCCTTCGGCATGGGATTCGTGGTTATCATCACCATGATGAGCTACGGGCACACGTCCGGCGCGCTGGTGGGCTTTGTGGGCGCCGTGTGCGGATCCATCATCTCCACCCGGCTAATGCAGCGCTCGCTGCTGAAAAGCTGGCCGGAGCTGAACAGCCCCATGGTTGCGGATGCCCCCCAGGACCTGGAAGTGCCCGCCGGGGAAGAAACGCACAAGGACGGCATCTTCATGCGCTTTCTGAACGCCATCCTGGACGGCGGGAAAAACGGTGTGGAACTGGGCCTGCAGATTATTCCGGGAGTCCTGATTATCACCACCCTGGTCATCCTCCTTACCTTCGGCCCGGGGCCGGAAGGATATACCGGCGCCTCTTCACAGGGTGTGCCCGTACTCCCCTGGCTCGCCGGGAAAGTGCACTGGCTCTTCGAATGGCTCTTCGGCTTCAACAGCATGGAACTGATTGCCTTCCCGATGACCGCCCTCGGCGCTGTGGGTGCGGCCCTGGGCCTGCTGCCCACCTTCGACGCCGCCGGTATCCTGGACGGAAACGCCGTGGCCGTGTGCACCGCCATCGGCATGTGCTGGAGCGGTTTTCTCTCCACCCACACCGCCATGTTCGACTCCCTGGGGTTCCGGAAGGGCATCTCCAAGGCGCTGGGCGCACACACGGTCGCCGGGCTCTGCGCCGGCGTCATCGCCCATTTCCTGTATTTGCTGGTGAGCCTGATCTAGGCCTGGTGACGGCCGATCAGCTGTAAGAATTCATTCCGCGTACGGGCATCCTTGAGAAAGACGCCCGAAAAGGCCGATGTTGTGGTAACGGCATTGGACTTTTGCACGCCGCGCATGGACATGCAGGTGTGCATGGCTTCGATGACCACGGCCACGCCCATGGGCTGCAGGGATTCCTGGATGCAGTCCCGGATTTGCTCTGTCAGACGCTCCTGCACCTGGAGGCGGCGGGCATAGGTTTCCACCACCCGGGCAATCTTGGAAAGGCCGGTGATCTGCCCGTTGGGAATATAGGCTACGTGGGCCTTGCCGATGAAAGGCAGCATATGGTGCTCGCACAGGGAGAACAGCTCGATGTCCTTGACAATGACCATATGGTCGTATGGCTCCTGGAAAACGGCGCTTTTGACGATGGCCTCTCCGTCCTGGAAATAGCCCTGGGTAAGGAACTGCATGGCTTTGGCCACCCGCTCCGGCGTTTTCACAAGGCCTTCCCTGTCTGGGTCCTCCCCCAACAGCTTAAGGATGGCTTTTACATGGGCCGACAGCTCCCTTGTCGTATTTTCGTCGTATTGCTCTATTTTCCGATATGCCATGGTCTATTCTTTGTAGCAGTGTGCTGCGATAAAATGTCTGCAAAATTAACGAAAAAAATTCATTATATCGTTTTTTTGTCTAACTTTGCAGCCCGAAACGATGGCCTGTCCATCCAAAGCATTGATTACTAACATTTAAACCTTGATAGCGATATGTATTGGACACTCGAACTTGCCAGCAGCCTGGACGATGCTCCATGGCCGGCCACCAAAGAAGAACTCATCGACTACGCCACCCGCACCTGCGCTCCGGAAGAAGTCATCGAGAATTTGGAAGAACTGGACGACGACACCGATATCTATGAGTCCATCGAAGACATCTGGCCGGACTACCCCACCAAAGATGACTTCATGTGGAATGAGGAAGAATATTAGGGGCTTAACTACCTGAAAATAAGCAACTTACGCC
>CAMHST010000016.1 GCA_946187865.1 uncultured Bacteroidales bacterium | reverse complement strand
CCTCCACAGCGATATCCTGCGAGAGTTTGAAGCGGTCGGCCGCCTTCAAAAGGCCGGAGATGCCCTTCCCCACCTTGTATCCTTTCATGCCCAGCCGATAGTCGATGGTGACCACGGCGTACCCGTTGTCGTTCAGGGTCTTGAACCACTCCTGATAGAAATCGGACGAACGCTCTCCCGAGACGAAGCCGCCGCCGAAGACAAACAGGACGGCGGGTTTGGGATTCCCGAGGTAGGAAGTTTCCGCGCCGGAAGTGACATCATACACATCCAGATACAGGGAACAGGTGTCCCGCTGGGCAAAGAGATAGGTATCCTGGGCGCCCAGGGACAGGGAGGCCAGCGACAAGAGCAGCAAAAAAAACAACTTTTTCATAAATATTTTTTAATTGCGCAGCGGTTTGGCGCAAGGTGGCCGTACCTTTGCATCAGAAATCAAAAACAGAGAGCCATGAGAAACACAGATTACAACTTGGATAAACTGGGATGCTTCATCGCTTCGGACGCTTCGCTGCAAACCCTCAAGGACATCATTTCGGATCTGGACCTTCAGTTTGAGGATGCGGCTGAACTAAAGTAACCACGGTGCTTTCCTTGTCGGGAGAAAGGCCCACCCGGAGCGTCCTGAGCTCCGGCGCCCCCTTCTTGCGGGAAACCAGCACCCTGTCGGCAATGATAAACTCGGAAACGGGGTCTTCCACAAACCGCATCACCGCACGCTTCAGCGGACGCGCCCCGTATGCCGGATCGAAACCGGCGTCGGCCACCATCCGCTTGGCAGCGGGCGTAATGGTAAGCTTGTAACCCGCCTCCAGCGCCCGCTCCCGAAGCCCCCTGAGCTCGATATCGATGATGGACTCGATAGACTCCTTGCTCAGGGAATGGAAATACACCTGGGCATCTACGCGGTTGATAAACTCCGGCGGAAACGCCTTCTTCACCGCTTTTTCCACCAAGGACTTCCGGTCCGTCTCCACATTCCGTCCCGCCGTGGCAAACCCGATCCCGCTGCCATATTCCTCCACCTCGCGGCTTCCCACGTTGGAAGTCATGATCACAATGGTATTCTTGAAGTCCACCGTGCGGCCGTTGCTGTCCGTGAGCCGGCCCTCGTCCATCACCTGCAGCAGCAGGTTGAAAATATCCGGATGCGCTTTCTCTATCTCGTCCAGGAGAACCACGCAGTAGGGCTTGCGGCGCACCCGCTCGCTCAGCTGGCCGCCTTCTTCGTACCCCACATATCCCGGAGGCGCCCCGATCAGGCGCGACACGCTGAACTTCTCCATATACTCGCTCATGTCAATCCGCACCATGTTGTCTTCGCTGTCGAACAGGTATTCGGCCAGGGAACGCGCCAGCTGGGTTTTGCCCACGCCGGTGGGGCCGAAGAACAGGAACGTGCCGATGGGACGGTGCGGATCCTTGAGCCCCGCCCGGTTCCGCTGGATGGCCCGGACCACCGCTTCCACGGCGTCGTCCTGCCCCACGATGCGGTCTTTCAGGCGCTGGCGCATCTTGATGATGCGGTTGCCCTCCGATTCGGCCACCTTGTTCACAGGAATGCCCGTCATCTTGGAAAGCACGGCGGCCACATCCTCCGCATCCACCTGCTTTTCCCGGCCGCGCTTTTTGGCCAGGGACAGGCGGACCATGGAGCCGGCCTCGTCCAGGGCGTCAATGGCCTTGTCCGGCAGGGAACGGTCCGTGATGTAGCGGTCTGTCAGGCGTACGGCGGCCTCCACGGCCTCGTCCGTATATGTGATGCCGTGGAATTCCTCGTAGCGCGGCTTGAGCTGACGCAGGATCTCGATGCTCTGGGGCACATCCGTGGGTTCCACCACAATCTTCTGGAAACGGCGGTCCAAGGCGCCATCCTTTTCCACGATTTTCGCGAACTCATCCAGGGTGGTGGCACCGATGCACTGGAACTCTCCGCGGGCCAGGGCCGGTTTGAGCATGTTGGCGGCATCCAGGCTGCCGGAGGCTCCCCCGGCGCCCACGATGGTGTGGAACTCGTCGATAAACAGAATCAGGTCCGGATTCTCGGAAGCTTCTTTGATAATGGCTTTCAAGCGTTTCTCGAAATCACCACGGTATTTTGTGCCGGCCACCACAGAGGCGATGTCCAGCGACAGGATACGTTTTTTGGCCAGTACGGGAGAGATGTCCCCCGTGGCAATCTTCTGGGCGATTCCTTCCACAATGGCCGATTTGCCCACGCCGGGCTCGCCGATAAGCATGGGATTGTTCTTCTTGCGCCTGCCCAGGATCTCAATGACGCGGGCTATCTCTTGATCCCTTCCCACGACCGGATCCAACTTCCCTTCCCGGGCGGCCCGGGTGAG
Source organism: uncultured Bacteroidales bacterium (assembly GCA_946187865.1). GTDB lineage: Bacteria > Bacteroidota > Bacteroidia > Bacteroidales > UBA932 > Cryptobacteroides. The sequence continues at coordinate 44,401 of CAMHST010000016.1, read as the reverse complement.
GTCGTAGGCGAATTCTTCGATATCCAGTTTTTTCTCGGTCGGGTCTTCGTCGCCCTGGGCGGGCTGGTTCTCGGCGGGTTTTTCCGCATCCGTGCCGGCAGGACGCAGCAGGCCTTCGTCTTCCATGAAAGCCAGCAGGCGGCCGTAGTCCACCCCGTGAGAGCGCAGGAACACCTGGCCGTAGCTGTCGGTGGTGCGGCACAGGGCCAGCAGCAGATGCTGCGGCATGGCGGCGGGGCTCTTCAGCCGAGAGGCCTCCATCACCGTGATGCTCAGGACATTCTGCGCCTGGCGGGAGAAGGTGATATGGTCGGCCTGCTCGTAAGGGATGGTTTCGTTGGTGAAGATGCGCTGGTCTATAAAGGCTTTGAGGTCTGCCGGTTCCACGCCCACGGAGCGGAGCGTGGTGAAGGCGGCGTTCTCCTCGTGGCGGATGATTCCCAGGAACAGATGGTCCGGGCCGATTCCGTAACTTCCGGTACGCATGGCCTCTTCCCGGGCATATTTGATGACGGCATTGAGCTCGTCGGAAATCTGAATCTGCATGTATGAGTGAATAGGAATTACAAATATACGTTTTTTTGCGAATTAGCAAGTATCGGGCCCGTCCGGGAAACTGACAAACTGGCAGGCATGTTTTTTGCAAAGACTGTCGGCTGTTATGAAAAAATTGATTGTTGTCACTTTGGCCCTTGCGTGCAGCCTCGCCGCCCTGGCCCAGAATTTTGAAGGAACATTCACCCAGGCCAAAACCATGAAGGTGTCGGGCCGTGTCACCAAAAGCGAAGGAACCATATCCTTCACGGCACCGGACCAGCTGGCCATGCTCTATACCAACCCGAACGGGGACTATTTCATCATTGACGGCCCGCTGGTGCGCATGGACATGCGCGGCGTGGCCGTAGATGTAGACACCCGCAGCAACAAACTGGTCGCCGCCCAGCGCAGTGCCCTACTCAACAGCATTGCCGGCAAATACGAAGATGTGGCCAAAGAAATGGACGCCGAGTGCACCGTAAGCCAGAAAAACGGGCTCAAGCACGTGGTAATCAAGGCCCGCAAAGTGTCTCCCAAAGGCTATTCGGGCGTGGAGCTGGACTACGGCAAAGACGGCCGGATCAGCAGAATGGTGCTGGAGGAGTTCGGCGGCATTTCCACCGAATACATCGTCAAAATCAACAAATAGCCTTATAAATACAGCGCGTGCGTGTTCTTGATCTCGTCCATCACAAAGGACGAGAGGATGGAGCCGATGGAGTCTATCGTCCCCAGTACATTGATGATAAACTCGTTGTAATAGCGCATGTCCGGCGCCTGGATCTTGAGAAGGTAGTCGTACTCCCCTGAAATGTTATAACACTCCGCCACCTGGGGGATGTCCCGGATCACGGAGATGAAATCCCTGGCCACGGCCCGGTTCATCTGCTTGAGCTTCACCGAGCAGAACACCGTGAAGCCGCGGCCCAGTTTTTCTGCGTCCAGCACCGCGACATAGCCCCGGATGAACCCGCCCCGCTCCAGGCGTTTCAGGCGCTCGAACACGGGCGTGGTGGAAAGGTTCACCCGCGCAGCCAGCTGCTTGGTGGTGAGGCGGGCGTTTTCCTGCAGTGCTCTCAAGATCTGCAGGTCGGTGTTGTCCAGCGTAAAATCTGCCATAAGAATATTTTTCTGCCAGGCGGGCAAATTGCCGCCCGATTTTAACACTATTTCTATATTCTCCAGCAAATTTAGAAAAAGTTTCTAATTTTTCACAGAATGTTGTAAGAATATTCCTGTAACACTAATTTTGCAGAAAAATTATTCGCTTATGAAGTCCATTGATACGCGCTGCGTCCACGCAGGTTACCATCCCGGAAAAGGAGAACCCCGGCAACTCCCTATCGTCCAGAGTACGACGTTCAAATACGACACCTCCGAGCAGATGGCCCGCCTGTTCGACCTGGAAGACAGCGGCTACTTCTATACCCGGCTCCAAAATCCCACCAGTGACAGCGTGGCCGCCCAGATCTGCGATCTGGAAGGCGGCGTAGGCGCTGTCCTCACCTCTTCCGGACAGGCGGCCAATCTGATGGCCTGCCTGAATATCTGCCGGGCGGGAGACCACATCATCGCCGCCAACAACATCTACGGCGGCACGTTCAACCTGCTGGGCACCACGCTGAAGCAGTTCGGCATAGACATCACGTTCATAGACCCGCACGCCGGGGAGGACGAAATCCGGGCCGCCTTCCGCCCCGGGACCAAGCTCCTGTTCGGCGAAACCCTCTCCAACCCCGGCGTAGAGGTGCTGGACCTGGAGAAATGGGCGCGCATCGCCCATGAATGCGGCGTTCCCCTGGTGATTGACAACACCTTTGCCACGCCCGTGCTCTGCCGTCCCTTCGAATGGGGGGCCGACATTGTCACCCACTCCACCACCAAATACATAGACGGGCAGGGCGTGAGCGTAGGCGGGGCCGTCGTGGACAGCGGCAACTTTCCCTGGGACCGCCATGCCGACAAATTCCCCGGCCTCACCACCCCGGACGAGTCCTATCACGGGCTCACCTATACCAAAAAGTTCGGCAAGGCGGCCTACATTACCAAGGTCGTCACCCATCTGATGCGGGACCTGGGCTGCACCCAGAGCCCCCAGAACGCCTTTTACCTGCATCTGGGCCTGCAGACCCTGCACCTGAGGATCCGCCGCCACAGCGAGAGCGCCCTGAAGGTGGCCACCTGGCTGAAGAACCGCCCCGAGGTGGCCTGGGTGCACTATCCCGGCCTGGAAGGAGACCGGAGCCACGAACTGGCCGCCAAATACCTTCCCGACGGCTGCAGCGGTGTCATGTGCCTGGGACTCAAGGGTGGCCGCGCCTACGACGAGCGTTTCCTGGACGCACTGCGCCTGATTACCATCGAGACCCACGTGGCCGACTGTCACACCTGTGTCCTGCATCCCGCCTCCCACACCCACCGGCAGCTCACCGACGAGCAGCTCCGGGCTGCGGGCATCGCCCCGGACCTGATCCGCCTGAGTATCGGCCTGGAGGCCCCGGAAGACATCATCGAAGACCTGGAGCAGGCCCTGGGAAAGGCTTCGGAGATCCCTCTTCTACCGTAGCATGAACCGGCACGAGATCATAGCGGACCTCTCCCTGGAGGCGGGGGGCACGCTGGAGAACGCACACATCGTTTTCCACACTTCCGGCGTGCGCAAGGGACGGGTGATTTGGGTGTGCCACGCCCTTACGGCCAACAGCGACCCGGAAGACTGGTGGCCGGAGATGGTGGGGCCCGGGAAAGTCATCGACACCACACAGAACTTCGTCGTCTGCGTGAACAAGCTAGGCTCGCCCTACGGCTCGGAAGGCCCGGCCCGGGAGAACCCCGCCACGGGAAAACCCTGGCTGCTGGACTTCCCCGCCATCACGGTACGGGACTTGGTGTCGGCCATGATTGAAGTGCGGAAGCACCTGGGAATAGAAACGATAGACCTTCTTGTGGGCAGCTCCACCGGCGGCTTTCAGGCCCTGGAATGGGCGGTGACCGAGCCGGAGCTGTTCCGGCGGTGCGTGTTCATCGCCACGGCCCCCCGGGTGTCGCCTTACTTCGGGGCCACCATCGAAGCCCAGCGGATGGCCCTGGAGGCCGACCCTACTTTCCGCGAAGCCCGGGACATCCACGGCGGCGCGGCCGGACTCCGCTGCGCCCGCGCCCAGGCCCTTGTCACCTACCGCTGTTTCCAGGGTTACGGTCTCACCCAGGCCGAGCAAGACCCCGACACCCTTTTCGCCTCCCGGGTGGCCTCCTATGAGCGCTACCAGGGCGAAAAACTGGTCCGCCGCGGGTTCGACGCCTACTCCTACTATACCCTTTGCAACCTGATCGACAGCCAGAACCTGGGACGGGGACGGGGCGGCGTGGCGGCAGCCCTGTCGGCCATCCGCGCACGGAGCACGGTTGTCGCCATCGACTCCGACAGCCTTTTTCCCCCGTCGGAGTCCAGGGAATGGGCCGCACTTATCCCCGGGGCGGAATATCATGAAATCAGCTCAAAATTCGGGCACGACGGTTTCCTGCTGGAAACGGCCAAAATCGGCGCCCTGCTAATCTGAACCTTATGCAAGTACTCAAATTCGGCGGCAGTTCCGTCGCCTCGGCGCAGGCCATGCTGCAAACCCTGTCCATTGTCCAGAAGGAACTGGAAGAAGACCGTACCATCGTGGTGAGCTCCGCCATCGGCGGCTGCACGGACGGGCTCATCGAAATGGGACGGCTTGCCGCCGCCCGCAACAAAGACTACACGGAAAAGCTCACCGCCTGGCAGGAGCGCCACACCGAAATTGTCCGGCAGCTGCTGCCGGAAGGATACCGAAACAAGACTCTGGGCGCCATCAACGGCCTTTTCGAAGAGTTGTCGCGCATCCTTGAAGGCGTTTGCCTGCTGGGAGAACTCTCGCCGACCAGCCTGAGCGCCATAGAGAGTTTCGGTGAGCTGCTGAGCACCCGCATCCTGACAGACAGTTTCCTCTCCCAGGGCATTTCCTGCCGATGGCTGGACGCCCGGGAACTGATCTGCATCAAGGGCGGCGTGGTGGACAGCGCCCGCACCAGCCGACGGATCCTGGAGGCCGTTGAGCAGCACCCGCGGGTGGAACTGTTCATCGTTCCGGGATTTATCGCCCGCGACGAGGAAGGCCGGGCCGCCACCCTGGGCCGGGGCGGATCCGACTACACGGCCTCCCTGCTGGCCGTGGGGGTACATGCCCGCCGACTGGAAATCTGGACCGACGTTCCCGGCATCATGACCGCGCATCCGCAGGTGGTTCCGTCGGCCCGTCCCATACCCAACATCTCTTACCGGGCCGCGCAGGAGCTCTCCCACTTCGGGGCCAAGGTCATTTATCCCCCGACCATCCAACCCGTTGTGGCAGAAGGGATTCCCATCTACGTGAAAGACACCTTCCACCCCGGCGAGCCGGGCACGCTGGTAGAGAAGAACCCGCCCCGTTCCAAGGGCGGCGTCATCGGGATCGCCCATTCCGATGGCATTGCGCTCATCTCGCTGGAAGGCAGCGGCATGGTGGGCGTGCCGGGATTCAGCTCGCGCCTGTTCGACGCCCTCTCCCGCGAAGGCATCAACATCATCCTCATCACCCAGGCCTCTTCCGTGCACTCGATGTGCATCGCCATAGCCGCAGCCGACGCCGAGAAAGCCCGCCGGGCCGCCGACGCCTGCTTCGCCTACGAAATCTCCCTCGGGAAACTGAACCCGCTGCGCGTAGAAAAGGGCTTTTCCATCGCCTGCGTCATCGGGGACGACATCCTGGGCCACAGCGGAGCCACCGGACAGATGCTGGCCGCCCTGGGCCGGCACAGCATTCCGGTACGCGCCACGGCGCAAGGTTCATCGGAGCGGAACATCTCCGTCATCGTGCCTTCCAACCGGGCCGACGAAGCCATCCGCGCCATCCATCACGAATTCTTCGACAAGTTTGATACAGAGGTGATTCCCCTTTTCATCGCCGGCTACGGCCGCGTGGGGAAGGCCCTGGTGGACATGCTCCGGGACAATGCCGCCGCCATCGCCCGCCGCTCCGGCAAAGAGTTACGGGTATGCGGACTGGCCCGCTCCACCCGCTATGTCATCGACACGGAGGGGATAGACCTGAGCCGCGCCGGGCAGCTGCTCGAAAAGGGCACCCCCGGAGCGTTCATCGATGCCCTGTGCGGACTTTCCCTGGAAAACTCCATTTACATCGACTGTACGGCCAACGAGGAACTGGGATTCCGCTATCCGGACCTGTTCCACAGCGGTTATTCGGTGGTGGCTTGCAACAAAATCCCCTTCTCGGGGACTTACGCCCAGTTCAAGAACCTGCAGCTGGAAGCCCACAAGGCCGGCGTTTCCCTGCGCTACGAGACCACGGCCGGCGCCGCCCTGCCGGTGCTGGTAACCCTGGACCGCGTTGTCCAGAGCGGCGACACGCTGGTGCGGATGGACGCCGTGCTCTCCGGAACGCTGAACTACCTGCTGGACAACTACAAGGGCGAGGGCTGGGACGCCCTGGTGGAAGACGCCCGTCTCAAGGGATATACGGAGCCGGATCCCCGGATTGACCTGTCGGGGAAGGACGTCCTTCGCAAAATCCTGATTCTGAGCCGCCAGGCAGGCATTCCGCTGGAAGAGTCCCAAGTGACCCTGGAGCCCATCCCGGCCGACATCTCCGCCCGTTACACCGCCGCGGCCGCCGCCGGACACAGGCTGCGCTACGTGGCGTCCGTGGACGCGGAAGGCCATGCCACCGTGGGCCTGCAGGAAGTGGGGCCCGACAGCCCGCTCTACGGCCTCCGGGGAACCGACAACGCCATCCTGATCACCACCGGCGACTATCCCTCCCCCATGCTCATCCAGGGCGCGGGCGCCGGCACCCGGCAAACCGCCGGCGGCCTGCTGAACGACATCATGCTCGCCATCTAAACGGTGACAAGCGCCCGCCGTGACACCGGTGCCCGCACTTTTGGCGTTTTTTGAAGGCGCGGAAGCCCGCCGTAACACCGGCGCCCGCACTTTTGGCGTTTTTTGACGGCGTGGAAGCCTGCCGTGACACCGGCGCCTGCGTTTTTGGCCGATTTTGATGGGAACGAGGCGGTTTTTTCCTATCTTTGCACAAATGCAAGTAAAAATGGAAACCATCAACTACGCCTACGTCTCTGACAAGTACCAGTACACCATGGGAAAGTCCTATCTGGAATGTGGAAAACAAGACCAGATCGCAGTGTTCAACCTCTTTTACCGCAAAGCCCCGGAGAACAACAACTGGGCCGTGGTCAGCGGCACGGAGGAAGTGATTGAGATGGTGAAATGCCTGGGCACGGAGCCGGAAGCGTTTTATGAGAGGTTCCTCCCCGGCCCGGAGTATAAGGAATTCAGGAAATACCTGAGCACCATGAAGTTCACCGGTGATATGTACACCATGCGGGAAGGCGAGATCGTGTTCCCCAACCAGCCCGTGGTAACGGTGGTGGCCCCCTTGATCGAGGCCCAGGTGCTGGAAACCCCCATGCTGTGCATCCTGAACCACCAGATGGCCGTGGCCACCAAGGCCTCCCGCGTGTGCCGCTCCACGGACAAGCCCGTCTCCGAGTTCGGCTCCCGTCGCGCCCACGGACCCTGGGCGGCGGTGTATGGCGGCAAGGCGGCCCAGATTGCCGGTTGCGCCAGCTCTTCCAATATTCTCACGGGCGCTTTCAACAACGTGCCCTCCACCGGCACCATGGCCCACAGCTTCATCACTTCTTACGGCAGCACGGTAGAGGGTGAGCATCAGGCGTTTACAGACTATATCAAGACCCACCGCGGAGAGAACATCATCCTGCTGATCGACACCTACGACACCCTCAAGTGCGGCGTGAAAAACGCCATCCGCTCCTTCAAGGAAAACGGCATCGACGACAATTACGCTCCCGGCTACGGCATCCGCCTGGACAGCGGAGACCTGGCCTACCTCTCGCAGGAAGTGCGCCGCATCCTGGATGAACACGGCTGCAAAAAATGCAAGATTTTCGCCACCAACGGCCTGGACGAGTACCTGATCACGGACCTGGAGCGCCAGGGCGCCAAGATAGACAGCTACGGCGTGGGAGACGCCATCGCCACCTCCAAGGCGGCCCCGTGCTTCGGCAATGTGTACAAACTGGTCCAGATAGACGGGAAGCCCGTGCTCAAGCGCTCGGAAGACAAGATCAAGCTCATCAACCCCGGTTTCCAGATCACCTGGCGCATATCTGCCCAGGACAAGGAGAAGGGCAACTCCCTGGACGGTTACGTGTTCAAGGCCGACGTCACCTGCCTCCGCGGAGACGCCATGGACCTGGCCATCCAGCATGGGAAGACCGTCACCATCCGCGACGAATACGACTCTTTCAAGACCAAGACCTTCGAGGAAGGCCAGTACGATGCCCGTCCGCTCCAGCTGCAGTCCATAAAGGCAGGAAAACGCATCGCCCCGTATTACGACCTGCAGACCAAGAAAGCCTTCTACAAGGACAACCTCCATCACTTCTCCCCGGCCGAGCGTCGTCTCATCAACCCCCACTATTACAAAGTGGACATCTCCGACGCCCTGTACGACGTGAAGATGTCCATCATCGGGAAACTGGTGAAGGAAATCGAGTCCTTCGATATAGACTAAAGGGTACTCATCCGGTCTACACACAGTTCTACAAGCTTGCGGATGGCAGGCTTGTAGTCCGGGTTGGAGCTTTGCAGATAGCGGTTGGCGATGATGCAGCACACCGTGGAGGCGTTGTGGCCCAGGTGGGCGGCCAGGCCGGCTAGCGGAGAGCTCTCCATCTCGAAGTTGGTAATGCGGTACTTCTCCCCGCCGGAAGTGAAGCGGAAGCTCTCTATGTCCTCCAGCATATGGGGCATGGCCAGCGGCACGCGCACAACCCGGCCCTGGGGACCGTAGAAGCCGTTGGCCGAGATGGTTACGCCTTTTATGGTTACATCTTTCATCAGGTTGATGATCTTGGGAGATGCCTTCACGAAGTAAGGGGAGGGCAGCACGTCCAGCCAGCCCATGTGCTTCTTGAAGGAGGATTCCACGCGGGGGATGGTAACTTTGCTGCGGTTGCCGTACCAGTTCATCACACCGTCAAAGCCCACGCTGATGTGCGAGAGCACGTAGCTTCCCAGGGGAATATCCGCATGCAGGGCGCCGGAGGTGCCGATGCGCAGGATATTCAGGGCGCGGTGCTGCGCTTTCACTTCGCGGGTGGCGAAATCCACGTTGGCCAGGGCGTCCAGCTCCGTCATCACAATGTCGATATTGTCCGGGCCGATGCCGTGGGACAGGGCCGTGATGCGCTTTCCGTTGCGCTTGCCGGTGATGGAGACGAATTCGCGGGATTCGTGCCGGAACTCGATGTCCGTGAGGTATTCGCCAATCATATCTACGCGGGAGGGGTCTCCCACCATGATAACATTATCGGCCAGTTCTTCCGGCTTCAGGTGAAGATGGAACACCGAGCCGTCACCGTTGATAATGAGTTCAGATTCTGGGATTCTCATAGTGCAATGTGGTTGAAACACACAAATATAATCATTTTTGGAAATAATCGCTACAAATTCCTGCCCTTTACGGCTCTTGGCTCAGCACTTCATATAGGCCGTCTTCGCTGAGCACTCCGCGTTTGAGGTCCTTGGGAAGCCGTCCTTTCTCGTCCATTTCAAAATCCTTCTTCCATTGTCCGGAGCGCATATACCAGTCCAGCGCCTCGTAATCGGCCTTCATTTCCTCATAGCGGGTCCCCGATTTCTGCGCGTTGGAAAGGCGGTCGAAGCGCAGTTCCATCTGCTGCACCCGCGTGGTAGTGTCATCGGTAAGGGCCTGCTCGCGCCAGGGCGCGAAGAAGGACTCGATGAAATGGTAGGCCGAAAGGGCCTCTTTCTTGACGCCGTGTCCGTACCAGAAGGCATTCACTTTCTGTCCCGAACTGTATTCCATATAGATCCGGTAGGAGTGTCCGCCGGTGATGGGCTCGTTCAGATTGTACCCGGCCAGCTTGTACACTTTTCTCTCTTCCAGTTCCTTGCAGAGGCTATCCACCACTTCCCGGGTTACAGGGTATTCGCCCCGGATGACGGGATCCTCGAAGCGGTTTCCCTCTCCCAGGACTACAATCACTTTGGGGACGGAATCTACGTCGGCAATGAGTTCACAATAGTCTTTTCCCAGGCCGGCCGCACCCGTACAGGCGTAACTGCAGTAAACCAGCTGGCCCTTGGGGGCGGGTTTGGAGGAAGCGCATCCCAGCAGAGCAGAAAGCATAATCAAGAGTGTTAATTGAAGTCTTTTCATTCGTGGCAACTAGAAACTGTGGTTGTTGGTTTTACAAAGATAAGAATAATCTGGCGAATACAGGGCGCTTTGGGGTTCCTGCCAGGGCAGTTCCCGTCACATTTGACCTCTGCGCCCGCATTTTTGGCCGATTTTGTCGGCGCCGAAGTCTGTGCGAACTTCTGCGCCGACGTTTTTGGCGTTATTTGAGGGGACAGAGGTAAGGTTGAGTGATTATAACACCAAGGAAAGGTGCTGGCAGATGGATTGGATGCCTTTGACGATTTTTTGCTGCATGGCTGGTCTGGGATGACGAAGGCCATTGGCATAGTGGCTTAGTTGCTGCACGGCTATCCCCGTTTCTTCCGACAGCGATTTTTGTGTGATATACTGGCCGGTATATTTGAGGAGCGCTCTTGTTGTGAGCTGGAATTCTGGTTCCCAGGGGGAAGATAGTTCTTCAGGAATGGTGTCACCATCGGCCTTCATTCCTTCAATGTGGAATTCCAGGGCCTCTACGATGTTCTTCTTCACGTCTTCCAATGTGGTTCCGGTGGCTATGCAAGCTATGTTTTCATTAAGCGGAGCAGCACCGAAGTTATTCGGCACCCAGTCTATTTTGATGATTACTTTTCCCATAATTCTATTTCCATCCGGCTTGTTTCCAGATACTGTTCAACAATTCCTGACTTAATGTGTCACTGTCCTTGCCATTGATTGTGACAGTCCCAGTTTTCCCTTTCGTATTCTTCAGTTGCCTGTGATCTCCCCGGCTTCTGACAACAACCCAACCCTCTCTCTGAAGCATTTTCAGCACTTTCCCTACCTTGTATCGTCTCATATGCCTGCCTTTGCAAAGATATAAAATAATATATCATTATCCAAATGAAAAGATCCACTTTTCACAGCTGCAAGTATAGGCAAAAGAATCCGAGAACACCGGTTGAAACGTTAAAATTTTCGCAAATGTTTTTTACGATTCCCGTGTTTTAGTCCCAGCGGCCCCGCTTTCTGCGGTTCCAAGTGCAAATAACGCCATTTTTGCACTTGGCGGGGGGCTGAACAGTGGTCCCAAGTGCAGAACCGGGCATTTTTGCACTTGGCAGGGGCAGTGAACTTCTGCGCCGACGTTTTTGGCATTTTTTGAAGGAAGAGAAATAATTGCGGGATAATTGTGGCATTGTATGCCAAAGCACTATGTTTACTCTTCCGAAGCTGAATCCTCAACCCAGATGAAATGGGAAGGAATACTGATGGGCCTAATCTCGGCCCCAAGTGCTTTCCAGTCTATCGGCTCATACGAATACTCATCCCTGTCTTCCAGCTCGGCATCCCACTGGATCATGGGAAGGGGAAGGGGTTTATGTAGGCGGAAATGTTCCAGGGTCTCCATCTCCTTTCTTACAAGCTCCCGGTCAGGTTGTTTTATGAACCTGCCCGGGATGCGAGGCCCATTTCCTTCCAGATAGCACCGAAGTTCATCTTGATATGCCTTCTTCGCAATGTCCACTTTTAAGGTCTCGAGCATTTCCGAGACGCTCATCATCAAGCCGGATTCCCCTTCCCGGGGACATATGTCCAGGAAAAGCCGAAAGATATTATGGGTGACGTGTAAAGACTCGTCCCTTAGGATGGTCAGTTTCCTCACTTTTTTAAGGGGAATCCACTCTTTATGTGAAGTGTCCGGATGGGACTCATTAAGGGTGACATGGATAAGAACCAGGTCACCGTCATCCTCCGACCTGTACCCGGAAATGCCCCTTGGAAGCCGTTCTGCGGCCATCACATAGTGGCATGGAATGCTGTATTCATCCGTCCCCTCCATCTTCTGGAGGAGAATATCGGCCCGGCCTTTCTTGAGCCGGTAGGAGTAATAGTCAAAACGAATTCTTTTCATGGCTTTAAAGTACAATAATTCTTTCTCTGTTAAAGCGGGTGACCTTATCGTCCCCCACGTATTCTTCGAGCACCTTCTGTCTCATCTCTTTAGGGGGCATGTCTATGTACTTGGCGAAGGCGCCGCAGAAGAGCTCCATGTTCCGGGCCATCTCCGTCTCATTGAGGACGGCCTCGCCCAGGCAGAAGAGCTCCTCGCCGACCTCGCTGATGATCATCCCTGTGTGGAGGCCGTGCCCGGCCTTGAAGGTGCGGAAGAATGCATCTGAGTTGCACCAGATGGAGACGGTCTCCTTCTCCCGGAGGATGGGCGCGTGAAGCGCGTTGACAATGAGGCGGGAAAAACGATTGAAGACCTCTTTCCCATCGGCCCGCCTGATGAGTGACCCGGCCATCAGTCCGGCGGGGCTTCCGTGTCCCAGCAGGATGATGCGGTCGTGCCGGACTATCTGCCGGGCAATCTCATCGACAGGGGTGTTGAAGTCACGGATAACATCCCAACCACGGCCTTTGTAAATGACACTCAAACAGTCTGTGGTTGGGTCTTTAGGGTGTATGACAAGTGTAGTTTTAGACATAATATCAGAATCCGATTTTATTCTTTGACGATTTCCCAATGGCTTCCTCGCGGCAGTAGCTCAGAAGCAGCTCGTAACTGCACTCCGTGCCGGAGAGGATGCCGTCAACGGTGGACTTTCGGACTATGTTCTCAATCTGCCCGCCGCTGAAGGGGAACTCACTGGCGATGGAGAGGACTTCCTCATCGGTGAGGGTGGGGAATTGGGACTTCCAGATGCGGCTCCGGGGCTCCAGTTCCGGTTTGTCGAAGCGAATCTTATATAGGAAACGACGCTCGAAGGCTGGGTCTAAATTACCGGTGAGATTGGTTGTGGCGATTAGGATACCGCTGAAGTCCTCCAGCTCCTGCAGGAGGATATTCTGAACGCTGTTCTCCATGCGGTCCACCGCCCGGGTGGCTCCCTCCATGCGTGTTCCGAGGAGGGCATCGGCCTCGTTGAAGAGAAGGATGGGAGTGCGCTCCTCCTCGGCGTTGGCCGTCCGGTAATCCATAAAGAGACGGCGGACATTCTTCTCTGTCTCGCCGATGTAGCAGTTGCGGAGCTGTGCCACATCGGCCATGAGGATCTTGCGGCCCGTGCGGCGGGCAAGCTGGTAGACTGTCTCGGTCTTGCCCGTTCCGGGCGCGCCGTAGAAGAGGCAGGTAAAGCCTGTGCGGAGCCCCCTGGCTTTCATTGCATCGAAGACGTTGTTAAGGTTGTCCGGTTCGATGAGGGAGGCGAGCCTTTCCACCTGGGTTTTCTCGGCGGGGTTGTAGAAGAGTTCTTTTCGGGGCTTATCCTTGCTATCAGTGAGCTGGATTGTGTGGAGGCCAGAGGCTCTCAACTCGGAAAAGAATTCAGGGATGATGTTGTCCTTGAAGGAATACGTGCCGCGGGCAACCATCCCGTCCTGGTCGGAGGGCACGAGAACCTCCCGTTTCACCAGATCCAGCGAGCCATCCTCGAAGCGGTCCCTCATCTGTTCCAGGGTAACCAAATCCGAGAAATAGCTCTCGATATCTTCGGAGTCGAAACTTGTCATCCCCCTATGGACATACAAATGGGAAAGGATGTAGAAGAGCTCGCGCTCCTCATCGCAGACCTGATCTCCGTAGAAGTACTTGTAACAAGCCTTTCCGTAGCCGGTCTCCTTGTTGGCCATAATCAGATGGTCTATTTCCTGCAGCGCGCTTCTGTCATCCTTCTGCTCCACGGAGAGCTGCCTCATGATGATGCCTATCCTGCGGAGGAGGGCTTTCGAGGAGAGACCCTCTATCTTGGGTCTCTCCACGGGTTTGTCGTTCATCAGCGCATCGAGGGCCCCGCTGGGAATCTGGATCTGCTTGTCCCGCGTTATGAAGAAGTACCCCTTGTCCCGCAGGGCGTTGAAATCGGCGGCGCGGGACAGGGTCTGGAGATAGCTCATGCCGAGGTCCTGTCCGATTTTGCGCATGGTGCAGTTGCGCTCGGTAGTCTGGATGGCCTTCGCGAGGAGGATGGACTGGAAGGGGGTGATACCCAGGCGCTCTTCCAGGTAATCGGTTTCCACCTTGAGGTGCTCCATGTGTTTGGTGTCGAAGAACATATCCCCCTGAGCGTTCGTGCACTCCAGGTCGACAAGGTCAAGCAGGAGGTCAAGGGATTCGGTAAGGGTTTTACTCATAGTCTTTCTCCGTCGTTGTTATAATAATGCGTTTCTTCTCCGACCCGGGCGGCCCATCGGCCATCCTCCTGCCAGTCAATCCTCCGGTAAGCGGCCGGGATGACGACCTCTCCTCTTGTGTTGATGGCGCCTAGGCCCCAGTTTTCCGGTGAACGGAAGAGACAGAGGCCGTGGATGAACTGAACTTGCAGGTTGAAGTAAGGCTGATGGAATGTCATGGGTATCACCACCTTCCCACTCCGGTCGATGAAACCCCATTCGAAGTTCTTGCAGATGCCACAGAGTCCTTCCGAGAAGATGGAGACGGCATCCAGGTCCATACCGTCGAGGTCGATGACGGTATTGCCATCCAAATCCAAAAACATGTAGTGTTCAGTCTTTTTACTCGTCAGACATACGCTGACAAGACCTTCCGAGCCTTTCCCTACGCGGTCGAAACGGCATGGGATGACTTCTTCTCCATCCTTGTTGATACTACCCACTCCGGCGCCTTTCCTGACCCATGCGAGACCGCCCGAGAAGGGACGTGCCATATCGTAGATGAGCGGAGTAACCTCCCTCCCATCTGCAGCGATGAACCCGTACCGCTCCTCCAGCAGTACCATGCTCCTGCCTTCAACGAAATCGGTGACGGCATCGTACCTGCAGGGGACCATCTCCTCTCCCTCCTCGTTTATGAAGCCCCAGAGGCCTTCGCGCTGGACGGCGCACATACCCCCGGCCACGGGGGAGAACGCCGACTGGTAGAGGAAGGGCGTAAGGAACTCCCCAGAAGGCTTCACAAAAGCCCAGAGTCCATTTTTCCTGACACGGATGAGCCCGTTCCTTACCATGGCATCATCGTACGTGCACGGAATCACCTCTGCTCCTTCGGCATCCAGGAAGCCCCAACGGAGAAGGCCGCCCTCGAGCGTGGCAACCTTCCTCAGGGAAAGACCTTCGCAGTCGAACTGATACACGTACCCGTTCCCTTCCTGCTTCTCTACGTCGAACCATTTGACTCCCATGTACCAGTTTCCGTCCTCATCTTCCAGATTGACAAGGACGGCAATCTTCCCGTCAATCTTGGCGATGCCGTCGTAATCGACAGGAACAATCTCTCGGCCGCAGCGGTCAATGGCGCCATAAAGGAAGTCAGTGGGCTCCCCGGTGTCCTCATCTTTATTGAATGACCTACTCACGAGCAAGATGCCGTCCTCATCGAAATACGGATGGGAGAGCAGTCCGTAATGGTACTCGCAAGGGATGAGAAGGTTCATGTCCATGTCGATGAACCCCCATTTCCCGTCGATCGAGACGGGAGCCATCCCGTTGGCCCAGGGCAAGACATTCGTGAAGATGAAGGGGATTACCACCTGCCCCCTCTGGTCCAGGAATCCGTAGCGGCCGTATTTGGTATGGGATGCGGAGGCGAGCCTGTCGCGGAAATCCCAGCCGTTGTAGAAGTCTAGGTCCCGGGCCACGATAACCACGTCACCTTTTTCATTGACCCACTCGCAGGGGCTATCGCCCATGTAGTAGTCGTGGACCTGGAGCCCCTCTGGGAAGCACGGCTCATCATCCACGATGGGGGAAATGAGTTCCCCCTTTTTGTTCACGTAACCGTGCCGCTCCTCCCCCCAGGGGCGGATCTCGCAGCGGCCGTTCTCGAACTGGCCGTATTCGTACCTCTCATCGAGCTCAAAGGCTATTTCACCGGACTCATCGATGAAATACTCATTTGCGCCGTCACACGCGTATGCCAGCCCGTCAGAGAACGGCTCGGCGCTGCGGTAGCGGCAGGGGATGACCTCCCTGCCGCTACCGTCCATGTATCCCCACAAGATGTCTTTCCCGATTCTCCTGCGGATGAGGATGTACTTGTTCCCTCCGTTACGGATTTCCAAAATTGAGCGTTCTGGATTATTCATATTCTTACAGTTAATTAAGGTTTGACATTCAACTAGGCCAGGGAGAGCCTGGCGTACCGGAAGGCCATCAGCTTCTCACCCTCCTTGTCGAAGTTGATAAGCGCCCGCTCACCCTCCATGAAGGAGATGACCCCCTCCCCGAAGACCGGGTGGCTTACCCTCTGCCCAACGCGGAAGGAAACGCCGGGCTCCCCGGCGGGCTCTTCCCGTGAGCTGCCGATGCTTTCGCAGGAAGGATAGGTCCCCTCGATGAAGGCCTTGATGAGGGCCGCATGGGAAAGGGGAGAGGAAGCATCATCCACGTTGGGGTTGGTGGCGTAATCCAGGAGAATAACCACCTGATTGCTTGAGAGCTGCCTCAGTTTCTCAATCTCTCCACGGACCTTATTCTCCAGCACCCAGCGGTAGGTGGGCAGGTAGATGAGCTTGCGGGCCTGGATGTACCCCAGCTCTTCCTTGCCGGACACGCCCTTCCGGTGCCCTTTCATGACTCCGAAACGGCGGGTGGTACGCTTGATATTCTTCATCGAGGTATTGGAGAACATATCGGTATCGATGCCGACCGATTCATAATCCTTCAGGCCCTGCCATACGGCTTCCACACAGGAGGCCGACCAGCCAGGGGAGAACGGCACGGGGATACCGCCGTGAGGGTAGAAGGGGGAGAGGCGGATGAACTCATCCTTGGCATGGGAGGTTACATCGATGATCACGGCGCCGGGGTAATCATTACGGAGCTTTTCAGAAGAACACTTGTGAAACTTGATGATAATCATATTGAACCGGATTAAAAATGAATAACTCTATTATATATGCGTACAGTATGTTGTATGGGTTTGATAACTTTCTCCCCGCGTAGGGACACAATACCCCCGGCAAGCCCGGGCGGACTTGCTGAAAAACCTTTATGAAATAATGGATTAAGCTACCTTCTTATACAATCCCAACCTATTCAAAAACACCTCACCACTCTCAACCCTACTTTCAAAACCTACCACCTTCATCCCCTTCATAACCTTATCCTCCCTATCATTACTGAAAACAACTATCTTATCTCCTTCCTCCCTTCCTTTAATCTCATTCACATCCCTCACAACCTCAAAACCACTCACCCCATTCTTATACAATAACATCCTTACCCTACTCTCAGGATATTTACTCCATACCACCAACCTATAATTATCCCCCTTCATACCATCCAACATCTTTACCACCTTATTCATACCTTTATTCAACTTCTTATTCTCAAAATCCTCACTAAACACCTCCTTCTTCTTCATCACCTCCTCACTCTCCATCACCTCCTTCTCCAACTCACTCTTCACCCTACACTTCTCCTCTACCAGTTCACTCCTTTTCACCCTCACAATCTCCTCAATCCTACTTATCTCCATATCTACCATCATCTTCAACCCCTCATTTCCTTCTTCCTCCAACTCCTTACCCACCTTCTCCCACTTTTTCATCATCTTCTCATATAAATCAATACCCTCCCTTCTCTCCATCTCCACCACCTTCTCATTAAACTTCTTATTCACCACACCCTTCACATAATCCTTCACTACATCCTTAACCATTACACCTTCAACTTTCAAAACAACAATCTTTTTCATAATAATCGAATTTTTAAGTATTACACAATCCGGGTAATATGGGATAATCCTATCCCATACTTTAATTTATATATATGATGTGGAAAAATCTTTCGGGCCAAATGTATAATTTAATCCTCAGACCGCAAAAAAAATCGGGTGCTTTTTTGCCAAAACCCGGCAAATGGTTATATTTGTGGTGAACAGACACTGAAACTATGGCCTACAACGATTTCAAACGCTACGTATGGCTTATCAACCAGCTCCGCTGCTCTGAGGAACAGTATGGGGGAATGACGTTCAAGCAGATAGACGAGGCCTGGCAGGACTCTCCCTTGAACCCAGTGGAAGGCGAGCCGCTTCCAAGGCGCACCTTTCATAACCATATTGATGCTATCCGAGAGATTTTCGGGATAGATATCGTGCTCCAGGACCGCAGGGAGGGGAAATACCGCATCTCCTACCTGGAAGGCAAAGACGCTGCGAACCGTCAGGGGGACCTCATTGCCTTGCTGTCCCTTAATGAGATGGCGGAACGGTTGAAGGGGATGGGAAGCCGGATTCTATATGAGGAACCTACCATCCGCTGGCCGGAATGGCTGGACAGGGTTGTCCGGGCAATGAAGGAGGGGAAGCAGGTAGAGCTGATGTACAGGAAGTTCGGAGAAAAGAAGCCGACTCCCCGTGTTGTCGCGCCCTACTGCCTTAAGCTTTTCAAGCGCCGCTGGTACTTGCTGGCCCGAGAGGACGGGGAGCTCAAGACCTTCGTCCTCGACAAGCGTACCATGGGAGTGCGTGTCACGGACAAGGGGTTCCGCATGCCGAAGAACTTCGATGGGGAAGTGTATTTCCAGGACGCTTTCGGCATTACCGTGAGCAAACCTCAGAGGGTTCTGGTAAAGGCCTTCGGTCGGGAATGCGATTACTGGCGTTCGGCTCCCGTGCACATCTCCCAAAAAGAGATTATCACCAGTGATGATGATGCCATTTTTGAGTTGTATGTGGGAACGGAGAGTTGGGAGTTTATCCAGGAACTGCTCTCCCGGGGAGATCATATAGAGGTACTGGAGCCGGAGTCCCTTCGTGTGACCCTTGCCGGGGAAATAGAAAAGATGAAGGGCCGTTATGCCGACATTTGGCAAAAGGAGGATGGCGGAATGGAAAAATATTCCGATATTGGGACATCAAAAACTCCCAATATCATGATGAATACCAATGTTCCTACTTGGGCCACACGAGCAGCTGCCATCAAGGCTGCCAAGGGGTCGTTCGCTAGCAAGTCCGTCCGTGCGGACGTATATAAGAACAATAATGAAATCTTCGCTGCAGGAGGCTACAAGACCGACAACGGGAAGATAGTTGCCATTCCAGGAAAGGATGACCCGATGCTGAAGGGAACAATCGTGTACTCGAAGCGCTTCTGGCTCTCCAAGAGCGGCCCCTGTTATGCGGCCGGTACAGAAACGAAAGTAATCAACGACGATTCGTTTTGTGTGGCCAAGCAGATGCTGGATGAAGGGTATAACCCTGCTGTCCTAAACCTTGCGGACTGCTATACCGCCTGTGGTTGGTATCCCCGCGGCTCAAATGCCCAAGAGGAGAGTCTCTGCCGGCTGAGTACGCTCTCCCGTTCACTCTATCAGTATTACACGGAGAACATGGCCGCGACCGTTGGTGTTCCTTTCAAGGGAAAGGCCTATCCGATGGATTACCACTTCGGCGGTATCTACTCGCCCGGGGTGACCGTGTTCCGGGACGGGGCAGATAATTACCGCTTATTGGAGGAGCCCTACAAAGTGAGTGTCATCTCTGTTGCAGCACTGAACTTCCGGGACAGGGAGGGCCATCCAGCTCGGGATGGGCAGTACCGTTCGGCAGACGGGGGATTCACCCCGGAAGGGCTGGAAATCATGCAGGATAAGATCCGCACTATCTACCGTATTGCACTTGTCAACGGGCACGATTCCATTGTTCTCGGAGCATTCGGCTGCGGGGCATTTCGCCTCAAGAGCGAGATTGTCGCCCGCCTCTTCTATGACATCCTGGAGGAGGATGAGTTCCTTGGTCGTTTCAAAGAAGTGAGGTTTGCCATTCTTGAACGTGGCCTGCCCGGCAATGACTGGAGTCAGAGCCGCTTCCGGGCGTTTTATGAATTGTTTGAAGAATAAATATCAATTATTATGTGTGTCTTTCCTAACATTCAGTATGTTAACAACTTTGTCCCTTTGCAAGGAAATGATGGCAATGAGTTGCCTCCGAGCCCCAGAGCAATGTTTTCACTTCTTATCAACAAAGGTATTGTTGATGTAAACTTCTTGAACAACATAAATAACATGACTCAACTTGAAGCTGAAGTATTCGATTTGATTGACCATTATCCTGAAAACGAGGCTTCTCTTGAGAGGATATTTCACCTTATTCAGATATGGGGAGGAAGAACAGGAAGGGGTATCTATGTGAACCAAGACTTCCACTGGGCAGAAGTTGTGCAAGTATATGAACCTTTCATCGAATTAATCCGAGCTTTTACCTCGATCGACCCACTTACCATTAATCTCGCAGCTGGAGCGGTAGGTGCTTTCCATAATGACCTTCATGATATACATTATACGGGAATGGGAGTAGCTTTTATTACAAAGCACGTTAGGTTTTGGATGCATCGCAACCTCCCAGATGACATGCTCCCAATCTATGGCAGTACTTTCTCTAAGCATATTATGCAAAAGGGTAGGACGGCACAACAAAAAGACTTATTGAACTACTGGAAAGGGATGGTTGCCAAAGCGGCGCAAGAACATGTTTCATTATCTTCTCTTGAGAGACAATTATTCAATTACTATAAATAATATAACATATTGCATATCATAGAGTTCTAAGTTTTACTAAAATATTTTTTCAAATGAAATGGGGTATAATTAACATGGAAGGACTGGCAGTAGTTCCATGTATGTATGATGTGGTTGGTGCCTATCACGAAGGCTTATGTAAAGTCGGTCTCAACGGGAAGTATGGCTACATAGATAATGATGGAAGAGAATTTATATCTTGCCAATACGAGGACTGTGGTGACTTCTCTGAAGGATTGGCCTGGATCCGTCTCAAGGGGAAAGTTGGTTTTATTGATAAAAAAGGTCTCGAGGTCATCCCATGCTTATTTGATGAAAGCGGCAGTTTTTCGGAAGGCATGGCTTGGATAAAAAAGAACGGACAGTTTAGTTTTATTGATAAGGCGGGGAACCCATTTATTATTTTTGATGAAAAAGTAATCAAACTATTCGATTTTCATCAAGGAATAGCTACCGTCTTGGAAGAAGACGAGTCATTTGGATTTTACAAGCTAAGATTTATTGACAAGAACAATACCACTATAGAAAGCTATGCTGTTTCAAGCGAAGTGCCTTATGAAGACTTAGATTTTATTGATGGCTTACTCTTTTATAACGATGAAGAATATGAAGGGTTTGTTGATAGAAGCGGGAAGCTTCATGCTGAGATTAATCACAGTGAAGATGGCCTTGAGTTTATAAATGAAGCTTCTGGCAAAGACTTTTTGAATTGTGGCTTGGCATGTATTCAACAAGTAGTCACAGGGGATGATGATACTACAGATTCTGATGAGTATGATGATTCTGATGAATATGATGAAAATGACCTTGTGGAAGGATATGAAGACGAGTACTACTTTCGCGTTTATTATTTTGGTTGCGTAGATCTCGAAGGTGTTATTCATCCTTATAAAAAAATCACCGGAGAAGGGGGACAGTTGGTTGGCGTAATGCCTTTAGGCAAGAATAGCAAGTGGTCTTTTATTCGCCGAGATAATTTCAAGATAGCTTTTCCTTTTACCTTTGATGAGGTTAAAGGGAGCAAAGAGGGAATGGCCGCTGTAAAAAATGATGAAAAATGGGGATTTATAGACGAATCCGGTCATGCAATTATTCCCCAAATTTATGATGATGTCAAGAACTTTTCAGAGGGATTAGCGCAAGTAAAGATAGATGGCAAATGGGGCTTTATAGATAAAGAAGGACACAAGGTCATTCTTAATCAATATGAAGATTCAAAGATGTTTTACGAAGGTAAGGCAGGGGTAATGAATAATGGGAAATGGGGTGTAATTGATAAAGAGGGCCGGATTATTGCCTCTTGTGAATATGATGGAATTGAATATTTATCAGAAGGCCGTGTAAAAGTTGGGGTTGATGATTAGAATGAAGCTTTTCCGCATCGTGGATTCACTTTGCACGTGTGGTCATTATAGCCGTTACGTCGCCAGCGACTTAAATCGTGCGGATTACTACGACAACTGCGGGGGGGGGCGCGGCTGCATTCCGCATTATACGCATTATAGATATTATCATAATCAGTATCGTGAGAAATACGGCGTAATTTATTATGTTTGCCGAATTTTGGCAAAGATAAATTGGCTGTTTGAGGAATATTACTGATATTGTGGTTCAAATTTTCTTCACGTTTTAAACAATATTATTAATGTCATTTCTCAACTTCATTAAAAACCACATCAACAACATCAACAACTACACCCAGCCCGCTATCCATTGGCGTGAGGGACGCTTTGCCAATCCTGTCGGTAAGGCAGAAGCCACGAATGGCGATTTTTCCGAGGTCGTCCGGAATCTCCCCGCTGAATTGTCCCGTGATGATGTTGTCAGATTCTTCCGAGAGGATCTGTATAAGGGTTTCGTCGCTACCATTATGTGGGGTGGCATCAGCCGATTCCAGGCTGAAGGAATTGCCCGGAACAACGACCGCAATAGCGCCTTACCCAAACTGGAGCGTCTTGTTGCACTGCTCCGCGACTCCGGTACCGACATCGAGAGGATTGAAGATGCCATCGCGTCCTTGAGGAGAGGAGGTGAAAACTATTTCTACGGCATTGGCCCCAGTTACTTCACCAAGTTGCTCTATTTCCTTGCCTACGATATGGATCTCAACACCCGTCCTCTCATTTACGATGAGAACATGAAGCCGGTGCATTTTGCTTTGATGCCGGAAGCCCAAAAGAATCCGTTCTTCTACTATGTCCCCATCGGCAATAAGGTGACTTATGCTGAATTCACATCGTTTGAGGATGTCTATTATGATTACTGCGAGCTGATGTGTGAAACTGCCCGTGAGATAGGCGTAGACGTCAAAAACCTTGAAGCGTGGGTTTTCGGATGGCCGGCAAATATCAATCTCCAGCAGCCCAACCCGAGGGTCATAGCCAAAACCGAGGTGGCCCGTATGGAAGATACGGGAATTCTCAGGTACAATTTCGCCATCGAAGATCTCGATGACGCCATCGGCGCTTCACGCATCTTCTATGACAACAAGATAAATGTCGTGGAATTGATTGTGGAATTGCGTAAAACTGGAGAAGGTAAGCTTCATATTGGAAACGAAGAGGAGCACCCCATCGTGATCACCGAGACCGATGGATACGTCCACCTTGAGTATGTCATTACCGACATCCTGTTCCAACTGAAGAATCTGGAATCGAAGATGATTTCTCAGCACTGCATAAGTGTTGGTGACAGGACGCTGGACAGGCTATGCTTTGAAGTGCAGTCAGAGCAGGATGAAAAGCCGAAAGAGATGGAGGTGTATTTCGATATTACTGCGGGGTACAATACGAATTAATATAGAATGGCTCGGTACGTATAGTAACGCTTTGAAGATGAATTGTTTGAACAGTAACATTAAGCATGGGTAAATATACTATCATCATATTGCTGCTTATGGCTATGATGGCCCTAAGTGTTTCCTGCGGTTCCCGCTCCTCCGGTAAGAGTGAAAGTATTGACGGCACATATGTGTACCAGGACGGCATCAGCAGATCGGTGGTAACCATCTCGGGAGAGAACTGGATCATGAAAACGCAATTTGGCGCTCCCGGTTACTACGGTAGTGATGCCAAATATGATTCCGGTAAGGTCAAAGGGAACACCCTATATTATTCCGGTGTGTTTGAATACGGAAAAGTCTCCGGCCGTACCTTGAGGCTGGCAGGAAGGAGTTATCATAAACAATAATTATATTATGACCATCAGATCATTACAGAAGCTCTCTGTTAACCAGATTACAAATGGTGAATTCCCGTTAAGAAGTCTTCTAAAGGACTCTCTCTTTTATCCATCTTGCGACATCGACGGCGAACTGATTCGCTATTGCAACATGCACTTTGACCAGCTTGGAATATGCAGTTTCGTGTATGCGGACTATGCTGCCGGCAGAGAGCGTCTGATTGAAAACATTGACACCTTTCGCGGGTACCATCTTCTCGCGACGCGAGAACTGGGCCCGGCCGACGTCGGAGCAGATAAGAATCTCCAGAGACCGGAGGGTATTGGCATTGATGACTACGGAAGATATCAGGACCACTGGCAACCTTTCGGCCAGTGGGCTGTTTATGAACGCGATGGAGATTATGGCCCAGACCATGGCCCAATACGATTCTCTCTCATTTATCTTGGGGCGGAAGGTGCGGCGGCCTACTCCGGCCTCTATCTGAATAATAAGATTACGCCAAAGGGGCTTGCAATCATTCAGCCTGGACATGGTTTTGGACTTAACTGGACTGACTTTACCGCCCCTGATGGCCCTCTGACTCGTACGATAACGATGGGAAAATCAATGCCTGAATATATCTTCTTCGGAGGGTTGAGTTTTCACGGGTATAATGAATTACCTTGGCCTGGATATAATCGGATTGACAGAGTGGATCACTATTATCCCACGGTTTTCGATAGTGCAATGACTGTCTGGCAAGGTCTTGTTTTGTTCTTAAAAGTTTATGATGGTGCCCGTGAATCCAATAATGGTGTTACCTTTCAGATACTTGACAATCATAGAACTAAGCCGCATGCTAATGCTGATTGTGTTTTCGTTAAATGCGGCGGAAGGTCTTATGAGGCGGCGATTGGAACATATAAGTCTAACGAAGGAAACACGCTTCGAGGAGAAGACATCAAAAGATTGATAGTCCGCAATAACTGGCGGCCGGGGGATACCATCATTTGCAAGTTCTATTGCAGTAGCAACATGCATATATATGAGATTATTAATTACGAACATAGATAGTGACATGAGCCAATACACCGATTATATCTCCAGGAAGAAGGAAGACATCCTTTTGACATCAGAGGAAGCGAATCCTGTTAGACTACGGGAGATTTACAAAAGCCTGAAAGATAAGAGCAGGATATTAAGCATTGGTGGCCCTTCTTATCAGAAGATAGCCAGGGAACTATGGAATATAAACGTGACCAGGGCAACGGTCCGTAAGTGCTTTAAAGATGGCTTATATAGCGGATTCGTAGCAGCTATGCTCTGGGGGGGGCTCGGTTCGGATGGAAGAACAGTCAGCCACCTCGAGAAGGCCGTCGCAGAGAATAAAAAAGCAGATATTGAGGAGAAGCTTAAACGTGTAAAAGATTTATTGGATGCGGGCGAGATTGATAAGGCATTTAAATCAATGTGCCCTAGGGGGCGGAATAAAATTGAAGGCGTAGATGTCAGTTACTTTACCAAGCTTCTATTCTTTATGGGAGATGCGTCTGTTCACTCGACTGTCGTTCCTCTAATATATGACAAATGGGGTTGGCACATTCATGCCGCAATCCTTCTGAGCCAGAGACAGAAGGAAAAGGTGTTAGATTTCTTTCAAGTCTGTGCCGTACTGAAAAAAGAAAAACCCTCTAACAAAATGGGCATTTCCGTCTTTTTGGCCAATAGCGGGAATAAACGGTCTCAGGCATATATGAGCTATATTGATTTGATGCAAAGGCAGAGTCATGTCTTGTCAGAGAAGTTATTTCCAGGGAATTTAGAACAGTTCTTGTTTGGTAAAGCCCGTAGAGGAAGGGATGCCAGAGCGGAGGATAATCCCCGCAACGTGCTGGTTAATTATTTGAACAACGAATTGTCTAAACTCTATAAGGAAGCCGAGGGAGAAATAATTACAGAGGATAGTGATGAGAAAACGCATGGCGATAAGAGTGCTCCGATGAAGAAAGCAAGATTTGTTGCCGCTATTCCTAAGCCCGCTCAAGTTGAATTAAGGGTCGTTAGGAATACTTTTGGCTGCAAATATCCCACGGATTGGCCGAAGCCTGCCACCATCATATTAGAGACTGAAACCGAAAACCTTTTAGCTGCCGTTCCCACTTTTATCTCTACAGGCACGATCAGATCAAGAGAGATTACTCGTTACATTAAAGAACAGGGTTATTCCGAGGCCCAAATCGTAAGAGCTACCATGAGTGTAGAGACGGGTAATATTCTAAGGATTAGGGTTTTAAAGTAAGTTTTCAGCGTCGTTTAATAGTTGCAAACAACAACGTAGCATGTATATATCAAAAACTCGATTTATTAACTGGACACGTTGTCCGATGTATTTCCCTATGGATTTGAAGTTTAATCCCACGGGGGGAAGCGATATAGATGATGAGCGCGAGCGTCGTGAGGAAATGTTGGCAGAGCTCAATGATGGTGTAACATCCTCTGAAGGTTATGTCGAATCTGAAGAAGATGAGGAGACCTATGATGCCGCACCTGGACCTGAACTGGAGGCTCTCCTCCCATTCTATCACCGTGTTGAGGATGAGGCGTTGAAGGTGGCTAGGAAGTATTTTAGAGGCACCTTTGTGGCAGATTCGCGTGATGTACATAAACAGAAACTCTTTGAATACGAGTTCCATGGTCATACCTACCGATGCTATGTGGATATCTTCAATGAGAATAAGGATGAGATTAATATCATAGAGGTAAAGGCCACGACTAACAGTAAGTTCATCCATCGGCTTGACAAGGATGGAAAGCATAAAGGACTGTTTTTCACTGATGTTCCCCCTAATACTCGTGGTGACCGAAACTACTATCCATTGTTTGTCAAAGAGGGGAACATATGGTGCCTGAACATGGCGGACTGTAAAGTCAATTTCGATGCATCAAAGAACTATGAAAAGGAGAAATCGGTGCTTCTTAATCGATATTCTGTTTTTGGAAAGTATCCGCATGACCTTGCCTTCCAGCGGTTCGTGATAGAGAATGCACTTCGTGAGGCTGGGGATAAGCGCCCTGTGAAATTCTATCTTGCCGTACTCAACAGTGAGTATGTGTTTGACGGGGCAAGGGACGCCAAGGGCGATTCAATTTACGATGAGGTCAGCGGCCAGGAGATTGTTACCTTCCTGGACATGAATGAGACCACTGCCGCTTATCAGCATACAATTATCGAAGAGATAGCCACTCTCGAGAAATATATCTCGAATCCGCACGATATTAATGTCAAAACTCCCGTTGGAAAGTATTGTGCGTGGGGCGCAAAAACTGAGTGTATTTTCTGGCAACATTGTTTCCAGACGCTCAGATCCGTACCTGACACAAACAAAGCAAATAATTATGTAAATCTGAACAAAGGGTTTAATCGTGGGGGCATTGAGAATAAATACCAACTGATTAATAAGGAATATTACAAGTTTGACGATGTGCCAAAGGAGTGGTTGACAAATCCCAATCATTTTATCCAGCGCGACTGCTATGACAAGGATGATGAACACAAAGATAAGGAGAAGATGAACTATTGGCTTGATAAGCTAGATTATCCTATCTACCACTTTGATTTTGAGGCATTTCCATGTCCTCTGCCCCGATTCCGTGGGGAGACTCCCTATCGACAGTCCGTCTTTGAGTTTTCTCTTCATATAGAGCGTGCTCCTGGGGTTTGTGACAAAACCAAGGACAATTTTATCTTCCTTAATGAAGAATGCTTTGACGATGAAAGGGAGGCTCTGACAAAAGCCATTGTTGATCATTTCGAATTCGATGAGGATGGGAAACTCGTCGGCACAATGCTGGCCCAGAATACCAGTTATGAAAAGCAAAGATTGACTGAACTCGCGAATCTTTTCCCGAAATATAGTAGTAAGTTACTTGCCATCCGAGACAAGTCAGCAGATCTGATTCATCTTCTGAGGACCAATAAGGAGTTCTATTCTGCTGATGATGCCCCTGAGTCCGTAAAACAGCGCGCCAGTGCTATTAACTACTACCACAAAGACCTCAGTGGCAGTTATTCCATCAAGAAGACTCTGCCTGTGCTTGTGCCCGCTCTTACATACGAAGGAATGGATGTCGGCAACGGTGTACAGGCATACATTACCTATCTTAATTACGATTCCCAGGACCCTACCTTTAATGCTCTGAAGACCAAGGCAGAGCGCCGTGCGGCACTCAAGACTTATTGCCAGCAGGACACCTGGGCCATGGTTGAGATTCTAAGGGCAGTAAGGGAAAAAATAAAGTAAGTGCCTAAGTTCGCCAGTCTTGCATTTCCCATCCATTCTCCGTATATTGCGAAATATTTCGCAACGAAAAAATTCGCAACGAGAAACCACAAAGTGTCAAGCACTTCTACCGTCTCATCTGGACGTGCGGGATGCCGTCCTCCAGGAATTCGGCGGAGAATCTCGTAGAGCTCCTCTGTAGTGAGCTCCCGGAAGGTCTTGATCCAGAGCCTCATCGGCCAATCCTCCTCATATACTCCTTAAACAGCTCCAACCATTTTTCTTCCCCATCCTTCAGCATTTTCTCCGGGTGGAACTGGACGGCCCAGATCTGGTCCGTTTCAAAGGCTTCCACAATGCCGTCGGCACTGTGGGCGGTGATGCGTATGCCGGGGGCGGGAACCTTCACGGCCTGATGATGGAAGGAATTGACTTCCAGGGAATCCGGTCCGTAGATGCATGAAAGGACGCTGCCTTCTTCCGGGCAGATTTTATTCCGGGCGCCGCCACCGTGGCTGTCTGCTCCGGGAATCTGGGTAGGAATGTCCTGGTATAACGAACCACCCAGTATCACATTCATCAATTGTGCTCCCCGGCAGATGGCTAAAATGGGCTTACTGGAAGCCAGGGCGGCGCGAGCCAGCAGGCTGTCACTGTGGTCCCGGATGGAATCCATATACACGGTTTCATTCAGGATCTCCTCTCCGTACCACGCAGGATTCACATCCTCACCGCCGGAGAAAACAATAGCGTCAAGGTTGGCCAGGATGGCATCG
This sequence comes from uncultured Bacteroidales bacterium, assembly GCA_946187865.1. GTDB lineage: Bacteria > Bacteroidota > Bacteroidia > Bacteroidales > UBA932 > Cryptobacteroides. The sequence goes on along the minus strand of CAMHST010000016.1, from coordinate 15,888 downwards.
GCCTCTTCCCGTGTCTTCACGGTGGGGATAACCATCGGAACACCCCCGGCTTTGCTAATGGCGTCCGTATACGTGGTTGCCAGCATAGTTGCTCCCGAAGCAGACCGGGAACAAGTAATGCCGACAAGCGGTGCCTTGGGGGAGGAACAGGCTACGGCAAAAAGAATGGCAGTAAGAAGAAAAAGGTTTCGTTTCATATTATTACGTGTTTTTGGGAGAAGAGGACCTGGGAGCCTTTAAGGGGATTAATCGGCAAAGTGCATCTCGTCAAAGAGGTAATCGGCATGGCCGATTTCTTTAATCGTAAACAGCAGATAGCGGATGTCCAGGGAAATGTTGCGGCAAATCTCCGGGTCGAAGGCCAGGTCGCTCATGGTTCCCTCCCACACGCGGTCGAAGTTGATGCCCACCAGCTGCCCTTCCGCATTCAGGACCGGGCTGCCGGAATTGCCGCCGGTGGTGTGGTTGGTGGCCAGGAAGCACACGGGCTGGTTTTCGTGGCCGCCCGCCGCATAGATGTCCCGGAGCACCTGCGGGATATTGTAGTCGAAGATGTCCGGATTGTCCTTTTCAATAATGCCTTTGAGCGTACTCACAGGCCGATAATAGACGGCGTCGGAGGGGCTGTAGCCCGCGACGCTGCCATAGGCGATACGGAGGGTGAGGTTGGCGTCCGGGTAGAAGGCCTTCTCCGGCTCGAACTCCATCTGCCCCTGCATGTAATCCTTGTACAGCAGATTGATGCTCTGGTTCAGGGCCGACACCTGCGGGGCCAGGTTCTGGTTCACGAAATCGGTGAGCGAGCGGGCCAGTTCCCGGGCTTCCAGGCTGTCGGCGAAAACGGCGTCCCGCCAGTTCTCCATGGAACCGTACTGCGCACGCTTCTGGAGGAACAGCGCAGGCTTGTAGCTGTCGTCCAGGGCGTTGTCGAATGCCGTCATCATGGCGACGAACATTTCCGAATCAATGGGCTCGTAGTAGTCTTTGAAGTTGAAGTTACGGCTGGTGGCCATGTTCAGCCGCTCCAGGGTGCGCACGGTCTCGTTGTAGTATTCATAGGCCCGGTAAACGGGCTCCCAGGCGGCGTAGAGCTGGGCCAGCCGGTCTGTGAGGCCTTCGTAGCGGGTGCCCACGGCCCAATCGGCAAAGCGCTTTTCATAGGCCTGTTTCGCCTGGACGATCTTGTTTTTCCGCAGGCCTTTCTCCTCTCCCTGCCATTTCTTCCAGGCATTGGCCACGGAGGCATACTTGGAAGAGTACTGGATACGGACAGCCTGGTCCCGGTCCATGTACTTTTTCATGATCTCCAGCCGGGTGGTACGCAGGGCGATCTTTTCCGGATCCGATATGTCCTGGACATAGCGCACGGCCTCTGAGTGCACGTACTCCTGCGTGCTTCCGGGGCATCCGTAAACAAAGGTGAAATCCCCTTCGTTCACGCCCTTGCGGGACACGGTGAAGGATTTTTTGGGATGGTAAGGGACGTTTTCCGGGGAGTAGTCGGCCGGATTCCCGTCTTTGTCGGCGTAGATTCGGAAAATGGAGAAGTCTCCGGTGTGGCGGGGCCACATCCAGTTGTCCGTTTCTCCCCCGAACTTGCCGATAGAGGACGGCGGGGCACCCACCAGGCGCACGTCGCGGAACTCCTGGAACACGTACAGGAAGTACTGGTTGCCATAATACAGCGCATTCACCTGGGCCACGAGCCCCTTGGCGGGGTTGGTTTCCTGTTTGCGAAGAGCCTCGATGTTCTTCTTGATGAGCACATCCCGCTGCTCCTGGGTGAATTTGGGTTTGTCCCCTTTGAGCACGGCGGCCGTCACGTCTTCCATTTTCACCAGGAAACGGACGGTAAGGCCAGGATTGGGCAGTTCCTGGGCGCGGTTCATGGCCCAGAATCCGTCTTTCAGGTAATCGTGCTCCACGCTGGAGTGCCGCTGGATGTAGCTGTAACCGCAGTGATGGTTGGTAAACAGCAGGCCTTCGTCGCTCACCAGTTCCCCGGTGCACCCACCGCCGAACAAGACAATGGCGTCTTTGAGCGACGAGTGGTTTACGCTGTACAGGTCTTCGGCCGACAATTTAAGCCCTTTGGCCTGCATGTCGGCGATGCGCTGGGAAATCAGGGAGGGCAGCCACATGCCTTCGTCGGCCATCATGGGCTGCCAGGCGGCAAATAACACCGCGGCAATGAGGAGAATCCTTTTCATGGTACAGTCAATTTGCACAAAGATAATAAAAAACAGCCTGGTTGCCGACAAAAAACGCCAAAACTGCAGGCGCCGGTGCCATAGCGATATTGATAAATATTTGCTATCTTCGTAGCAAGAAATCTGTTTTCCTTGAATTAAACCGTCCGCGATGAAAAGAATTATAGCAAGCATAGGCCTCTTCCTGCTGTCCCTGGCCGGACTGCAAGCGCAGGACGTCAGGCCGTATCTCAAGGCCGAAGAGCTGCCCAACGCCACCGTTTTCCTGCCCGCCCCGCCGGAGGACGGCTCCCCCATCCTGGCCGCCGACACCCTGATGTACCAATGGGCCAAGAAGCACCTGCGCATGGGCACGCGCGGGCAGCAGGCCATCCGCGAAGCCACCACCAACGTAGACACGATGGCGCTCTATTTCAGCGGGGCTTTCGGCCGCCTGCTTACAGAGGAAACCACCCCCAAGACCCTCCACCTGCTGCGCCGCAGCATCCGTACGTTCCGGCTATCCACACCGGCTCCCAAGGCCGCCTACATGCGCCTGAGGCCGTTTGTCTATTACCGGGAACCCACGCTGATCCCCGCTTTCGATGAAGGGTCGCGGCACAGCGGCTCCTATCCTTCCGGCCATTCGGTCCGCGGCTGGGGCATGGCCCTGGTCCTGGCGGCGCTGAACCCGGCCCGGCAAGATGCCATCCTGCTGGAGGGCTACGAGTGGGGCCAGAGCCGGGTCATCGCCGGCTACCACTGGCAGAGCGACGTGGATGCATCGCGCAACCTGGCATCGGCCTGCTTTGCGCGGATGATCGGGAGCGAGGACTTCCAGAAAGACTTCGCCGCCGCGAAAGAGGAACTGGAGGCTCTGGGCCAGGAAAAGCAACTGGACCTGGGCGGCAACCCCATTATCACGCACATGTACTCGGCAGACCCGTCGGCCCACGTGTTCGGAGACTCCCTCTACGTATATCCCAGCCACGACCGCGACAGGGCCCGCACCTTTGACATGGAAGACTATCACTGCTATGTGACCGCAGACATGAAAACCTTCCACGACCGGGGCGTGATCTTCAACCCCGCCAAACAGACTTCCTGGGCCAAGGACCGCGCCTGGGCGCCGGACTGCGTGGAGCGGAACGGGAAATACTACCTCTACTACCCCACCGACGTCAGGCACATCGGCGTGGCCGTGGCCGACTCCCCCTACGGCCCGTTCAAGGACCCGCTGGGGCATCCGCTCCTGTCCATCGACTCGCCGGGGGTTGTATGTGACCGGGATTTCATCGACCCGTGCGTGTTCATCGACGACGACGGACAGGCCTACATGTTCGTGGGCCAGAACACCGTCTGCTGCATCAAGCTGAACGAGGACATGATCTCCTACGACGGGCAGGTGCACATCATCCAGGGCGCGGAAGGCTTCTTCGAGGCCGCCTGGGTGCACAAATACAACGGGAAATACTACCTGTCCTACAGCACCAGCGGCCTGGGCGGGAACCGCCCGGAGATAGCCTATGCCATTTCCGACAACCCGCTGGGCCCGTACGAATACAAAGGCCGCATCCTGGGGCCCGTGAACAGCGGCACCAACCACCACAGCATCGTGCAGTTCAAGGGAGACTGGTACCTGTTCTACCACACCGCAGACCTGGCCATCCAGAACTGGCCCACAGACTTCGGCAAATGGTTCTCCCACCGCTCCGTATGCGTGGACCGTCTGTTCTACAAGGCCGACGGCACCATCCAGGAAGTCTATCCCACCATGAGCTCGAAGAAACTGGAGACCAACACGGCGTTCAAAGAAGCTTACTGATTGTATGACAGACATTTTCCAGGGACTGAATGTGCGCCAGCGGGAGGCCGTTGAGGCCACCGAAGGCCGTATCCGCGTGGTGGCGGGCGCTGGGACGGGCAAGACCAAGGCCCTCACCCACCGCTATGCCTACATCGTGAATGTCCTGGGAATCGACCCCGCCAACATCCTCTGCCTCACCTTTACCAACAAAGCCGCGGCAGAGATGCGCAGCCGGATATCGGCCATGGTCCAGAGCGGGGACTACAACGACTTCGTGTGCACCCTGCACGGCTTCTGCGTCAAGTTCCTGCGGCAGGAGATTTACCGGATCGGCTTTCCCAAATCCTTCTCCGTCCTGGACGAGGAAGACAGCAAGGCCCTGGCCAAGCAGGCCATGGACGAGCTGGGAATCAAGCGCACGGAAAAGACCGTGAAGCAGTTCCTGGACGCCATCGGGGCTGAAAAAGCGCTCAACGGCTACATCCAGGCCTACATGCTGCCGGGCTGCAAGATTACGGACGAGATGCGCCGCACCTCCCGCCTGGCCGGCTATGTAGCCCGCCAGATGAAGCACTACGCCCTGGATTTTGACGACCTGATGAACGTGACCAAATACATCCTGGACCACTTCCAGGACGCCTGCGAACATTGGCAGAAAAAGCTCAACTACATCATGGTGGACGAGGCCCAGGACTGCAACCTGGACGACTGGGACCTGGTGGAGCGCCTGGGCGCCGGGCACCGGAACCTGTTCGTGGTGGGCGACCCGGACCAGTGCATCTACGAGTGGCGGGGCGCCCGGCCGGACCTGTTCGTGAACTTCGCGGCAGACCGCACCATTATCCTGGACGAGAATTACCGCTCCACGCCCCGCATTCTGGACGTGGCCAACAGCGTTATCGCCAACAACCAGAACCGAATCCCCAAAGACCTCTTCACTCGGAAGGCGGAGGGAATGGCCGTGATCCATTTCCACGGCAAGAGCGAAAAGGAAGAGACGGAGTGGATCGTGGACCGGATCCGGCAGATCCTGCAAAGCGGCGGGAAAGTCAGCGACATCGCCATCCTGTACCGGAGCAGCTACCAGTCCCGGGCGCTGGAGCAGGCGCTGCTGAACGCGCATCTGGAGTATACCATCTGGGGCGGCACACGCTTTTTCGAGCGCCGGGAAATCAAGGACGCCCTCAGTTATTTACGGCTGGTGAGCAACCAGGACGACGACCTCAGCTTCGAACGCATCATCAATGTCCCCTCCCGCAAGCTGGGCCGGAAATTCCTGGACAGCGTCCGGGAGCTCTCCGCCCGGAAAGGCATCTCCCTATACAGTGCCCTGCAGCTGGCGGGAGACCCCAAATCGGCCGGATTCATTGACCTGATAGAAGACGGGAAGCAGTTTGCCCGGGAGAACCGCGTGAGCGACCTTCTGAACCGTCTCCTGGAGGGCTCCGGGTACAAGAAAATGGTGCGGGAAGACCAGGACGAAGACCGCCTGGAGAACCTGGACGAGCTCCTTTCCAGCATCCGCTTCTACGAGAGCGTCCGCACCCCGGAAGAGAGCACCCTGGCCGACTACCTGCAGGACATCGCCCTCTATACCAACGACGACCACCGCAAAGACACCCCTACCCTGAAGCTGATGACCATCCACCAGGCCAAGGGGCTGGAATTCCCGTACGTGTTCATCACAGGCCTGTCGGAGGGCATTTTCCCCAACATGCGCACCATCCGCGAGGGCAAGAAGAACGGCGAGGAAGAGGAGCGCCGGCTCATGTACGTCGCCATTACCCGGGCCGAGAAAGCGCTGTTCCTCACGGAGAGCGAAGGGTTTAACATATCGGCCAAGAGCATGAAATATCCGTCCCGCTTCCTGGCGGAGATTAAACGGGAGCTTCTGGTGACGGAAGGGACGGTCCCGGAGGAGCTCTGGAAGGGCACCCGGGGGCTCACCCATGTGCTGGACGAAGAGAGTTTCGAGGCCGAGCGGGCCGCCTACCAGTCCCCGTTCCAGCTGGGAGACGCGGTGTGCCATCCCGTCTTCGGCGAGGGGGTCATCGTCGCCGCCAACAAGGATTTCACCAGCTTCGACGTGCAGTTCGACTCCGGCGCCGTCCGCACCCTCCGCGCCGGCTTTATCAAACCGGCCGATTTGCCCTAGCGGGCCAGCGGGGTGACGCTGGGCGGTGGCAGAAGCAGGTATCGGCTTCCGCTTCTAGTTTTTCCTTCGGCCTTTGGAAAAGTTTGCGTACCTTTGCAGCCACTATTAGAGAGACCCGTGAAAGGCACCCACCTGCATATTGCCCGTTTCCTGGTGAAATACCGGGTGGCGCTGTTTGTCCTGATGGCGCTCCTGACCGTCGGCAGCGCCCTCCTGATTCCGCATATCAACATTAACTCCAACATGGTCCGGTACCTGCCGGACGCTTCTCCGATGAAGCAGGGCCTGGACGTGCTCCTGGAGCAGCTCCCGGAAATCCAGAACCAGACCGAGGAGTTCGGCGGCATCTTCTCCGACGGCGAAGACCTGATGCCCACGGACCTCCCCAAGACCCTCGCGATCGGCGTCAGCCTGTTAATCGTGGTCCTGCTGATCATGAGCTCCTCGGTGATGGAAGTGCTACTGTTCCTGGTTACCATCGGCTTTGCCGTGATCATCAACATGGGCACCAACGCCTTGCTGGACAGCGTTTCCACGCTCACCAACACCCTGGCCTCCGTGCTGCAGATGGTCCTGTCCATGGACTACTCCATTATCCTGATGAACCGCTATCGGCAGGAAAGGAAGCTGGGACGGGAGCCTGTAAGCGCGATGGAACAGGCCGTGGACGGGGCATCGGCCTCCATCCTGAGCAGCGCCTTCACCACCATCGTGAGCCTCCTGATGCTGTGCTTCATCAAGATGAAGATCGGGGCCGACCTGGGCGTGGTGCTGGCCAAGGGCGTCACCCTTTCCCTGATCTGCAATTTCACGGTGCTGCCCGCCCTGATCGTCTGGTGCGACAAAGGGATCAAGGCAACCCACAAGAAAGTTCCGGTGCTGCCCGCCGCCCCGCTCGCCCGCTTCCAATATCGGTTCCGCATACCCATCGCCATCACTTTCCTTGCGGTATTCCTGGCTTTCACCCTGCTGCAGCGCAGCACCAAGATGTCTTTCTCGCCCGGCTGGGAGAGCAAGATCGAGTCCATCGACACCCGCGGCAACGCCCTTATGCTGCTGTATGCCAATGCCGATGAAGACGCCGTACCCGCCCTCCTGGACAGCCTTGCCCGGGACCCGGAGGTAAAACAGGCCCTGAGCTACCCTTCCCTGGTGAAACGCCCCCGGACCATCCGGGAGCTGGGGACCTTGGCGGAAGGACTGGCAGGAACGGAAGGCTTGGCGGGAGATGCCGCCCTGCCGGAACTGCCGGAAGACATGCTGTCCCTGGTCTATTATGCCCAGACGCATCCGCAGCGGACCGAGCAATTCAGCCTGCAGGAACTGTTAGCCACCGCGGAACAGCTATCCGAAAGCGGCCTCCTTCCGGAAGGGGTGGATCCGTCGGCCTTGGCGGCGGGGCTGATGCCCGCTGCACCCGTTAAAAATCCGGCACCAAAACCTGCACCCAAGGCGGAACCCGAGCCTGCACCAGCACCGGAGCCAGTCCAAGTGCAGGAGCCCGAGCCGAAAGAAGAAGTGACTGATACACTTGCGCTTACCACTCCGGAAACGCCTTCCGCAGACCCTGCCCCGGCAGACACCCTTGCCCCCGAAGGCCCCTATAGCTGGATTACCTACGAACTGGCCCGGACGCCGCTGAGCGCCGACGAGATTGCCGCATACACCGGGGCCAACCCTTCCCAGATTTCGATGATTTTCCGGATGGCCGGAAAAAGGCGCGGGAAAATGACGCTGCCGGAGTTTACGGCCTATGTTCGGGAGCATATCCTGGGGAACCGGCGCTATGCAGCCTTTGTCCCCAAGGGGATGGACGTCCAGCTGAAAGAGATGGACGCCGCGCTGGAGGCCATCCTGGCCGCCGGGCCGAATACACTGGCCGGGCCGGATACGCTAGCCAGCCCGGATTCGCTGGCCGCTCCCCCGCAGCCCGTCCCTGCCATTCCGGAAATAGAGGAACCGCTTGTCTCACAGGATGTTCCGCAGGAGCGCCCTGCTGCAGAAACCCTTCCCGCACCTGCCCCGGAAGTGACTGTCCGTGAGCCCGAGCCGGAACCCACGCCGCAGGAGGTGCTGCTGGACATGTACCTGTCTTCACGGAAATATACGGCCGGGCAGATCCACGCGGCCTTGTCGGCGGCAGACATTCCGGTTTCCCTGGAAGAAGTGGACCTGCTGTATCTGTACGCCGGCGCCCGGCGGGACTTCGACCCGGAAACGGCCGTGGCACCGGGGACGCTGCTGGACTATGTGGCGGACACACTGCTGGTGCATCCGCTGCTTTCCCAGGCGGTTCCGGACAGCGTGAAAACCCTGGTCGGCGATATCCGGGAGCAGCTGCTTTCCGGAGTAGGCATGCTCCGGGGAAAAGACTGTTCGGCCGCCGTGGTCCTGAGCGGCTACGACGCCGAGTCCGACGCCACGTTCTCTTTCATCGAACAGGTTCAGAACGCCGCCGACAAAGCCCTGCAGCACCCGCACTACCTGATTGGCGAATCCCAGATGTACAAGGAACTCAAGGACGGATTCCCGCGGGAGCTGCTTCTGCTTACGCTGCTCACGGTCCTGTCCATCTTCCTGATCGTGGCCGTCACGTTCCGCTCCATCCTCATTCCCATACCCCTTGTCATGACCATCCTTGCCGGGGTGTATGCCAATGTCTGGGCCAGCGGGCTGGGCGGCAACACGCTCTACTACTTGTCTTTCCTGATTATCCAGGGAATCCTGATGGGTGCCACCATAGACTATTCCATCCTCTTTACCAACCACTACCTGCAGGCGCGCCGCAGCGGAACGGTCCGGGAGGCGTTGGAACAGGCCTACCGGGGGGCGTCACACTCCATCCTCACCTCCGGACTTATCCTGGCGGTGGTACCGTACGTGATGTCCGTGACGATGGCAGACCCCATGATCGCATCTATCCTGAGCAGCCTGGCCTTCGGTGCTTTCTCCATCCTGCTCCTGATCCTGTTCCTGCTGCCGGGCGTACTGGCGGCCATCGACCCGCTGATTACCCGGAAAAACAGGCAGAACCCCGCCTAAACGTACTTTTTCCCGGGGAAGAACTTGGAAACGGTCTTGCAGTAGCGGGCGTATTCCGGATACTTGAGGGAACTGATTTGTTCCGCCAGGGCCGAACTGCCCAGAAAGAGGACCACCAGCAGCAGCGCCCCGATGACGCTCCAGTTAAAAAGGCCCACCCCGGCGCCGATGGAGAACACGTAGAAGGCGATCCAGGTGCCCTGCTCGGCATAATAGTTGGGATGGCGGCTGCGACTCCAGAGGCCCACGGTGTTAAATCCCTTGTTGTAAGGTGCGGGAAGCTCTTCCAGCTTCTTTCCCGCTTTGATCATCTTCCACTTGGTGGTCTGGAAGGCCCACTGCTGCTCGTCGGCAAGGGTTTCATAGACAATGAAGCCCAGCGTAAGGATGGCCGCCAGCACATCGATTCCGCCGAACGGGACAGCAGAGTTCATGCTCACCAGCGCAGGGAAGGTGGTCATGAGCACCAGCGCATTCTGGTAGATGCTGATGAAAAAGAGGTCGAACAGGGCCCAGGCCCATCTGCGCCCCTTGAAAGGAGGGCCGCTGCGCACTACACCCCAGCGGTAGTCCTCTTCCCCTTCCCAGAATTTGAGCTTATAAGCACCTTTGCGGGCGAAGTTGTAGGTGAGGCGGGCACCCCACAGCGTGGCCAGGACGGCCATCACCACCAGCCGGAGGCTCATTCCCCCGTTGACGGCGATGATCCAGGTGTAGGCGATGGGAAGCAGGCTCCAGAGCTTGTCCATCTGGCTGTTGTTCCCGGTGAGTTCGCCCACCACGAAGCACCAGGCGGCGCTGCAGAGGGCGATGATGCCCAAGGTTTTCAGCACCTGCAACTGCTGGGCGTCCAGCGGCGGGCCCACATAGATATACAGTAAAGGGCACACGATGAGCGACAGCCCCAGGAGCGTCCCCATCAGCGGAATATTCATTTTCATGGCTTAGACGGCTGCGATGCACTCCACCTCTACCAGCGCCCCTTTCGGAAGCGTCTTCACGGCCACGGCGCTGCGGGCCGGGAACGGGGCGCAGAAGAACTGGGCATAGACTTCGTTCATGGCGGCAAAATCCCCCATATCGGCAAGGAAGACAGTGGTTTTCACCACATTGCCCAGGCCCAGCCCGGCGGCTTCAAGAATGGCTTTCGCATTGGTGAGGCTCTGGCGGGTCTGCTCCTTCACGCCGCCCTCCGGGAATGTGCCGGTGGCAGGGTCTATGGGGAGTTGTCCGGACACAAAGACAAGTCCGGCACCGCTGTTGATGGCCTGGCTGTACGGGCCGATGGCCGCAGGGGCCTTTTCTGTTTGAATAGCGTTCATAATAATCAGAAGAATTAATGGAAACTTTTTCATCGGTGATACTTAACGCTAGTCCAGGTCTTCCGCGTCGGTGACGGCGGCGCCCTTGCCCATCAGGTAGGTCTTCATGAATTCGTTGAGGTCTCCGTCCAGCACGCCTTGGGTGTCTGCCGTACTGTAGCCGGTGCGAAGGTCTTTCACCAGTTTGTACGGGTGCAGCACATAGTTGCGGATCTGGGAGCCCCACTCGATGCGTTTTTTCTGGCCTTCCAGTTCCGCCTGCTTCTCCTGCCTTTTCTTGAGTTCAATGTCGTACAGGCGGGATTTCAGGATTAGGAGGGCCCGCTGCCGGTTGTCCTGCTGCGAGCGGGTTTCCGTATTCTCCACCATGATGCCGGAGGGGATGTGACGCACGCGCACGCCCGTTTCCACCTTGTTCACGTTCTGGCCGCCATGGCCGCCGCTGCGGAAGGTGTCCCACTCCAGGTCTCCGGGGTCGATCTCTATGTTGATGGAGTCGTCCACCAGCGGATACACGAACACGCTGGAGAAAGTGGTCTGGCGTTTCCCCTGGGCATTGAACGGCGAAATGCGCACCAGCCGGTGCACGCCGTTTTCCGCCTTCAGGTAGCCGTAGGCATAATCCCCCTCCACTTCGATGGTGCAGCTTTTGATGCCGGCCTCTTCCCCTTCCAGCAGGGCGGTTACGGTCATCTTGTAGCCGTTGCGCTCTCCCCAGCGCAGGTACATGCGCATGAGCATGGCGCTCCAGTCGTTGGCCTCCGTGCCGCCGGCACCGGAATTGATGGTGAGGATGGCGCCCAGATTGTCGCCTTCCCCGCCCAGCATGTTCCTGAGTTCCAAGGCCTCCACCGCATCCAAAGCGGTAGCGTAGGCCTGGTCCAGCTCACGGGTCTCGTCCGTTTCCATCGCTTCGTCGTCGCTGCCGGAGAGGCTGTCCTTGGCAAATTCGTACAGCACGTCCAGGTCGTCCACGGCCACGGCCGCCTTGTCATAATCGGCCACCCAGGACTTTACGCCGGCGAGTTTTTTCAGGAAAAGCTCCGCCGCTTTGGGATCCCCCCAAAAGTCCGGCGCCAGGCTTTCCTGGGTCTTGGCCTCCACCTCTTTCCGTTTTCCGGCAATATCCAGACAGGCCTCCAGGGTGGAAAGCCGCTGCCGCAAGTCCTTTATCTGTTCCAGCGTAACCATCGCGAATCTGCTTTTAAATCAATGCAAATATACGAACAAACCTCCTTCTTTGCAACGGGCCCCACGGGCATCCCGTCATACGCCCAGCAGAATCAGCAGCTGGGCCGACACCACCTGCAGGAACAGGGCGAAAGGATACACGCTGGCATAGGCCACCGACGCCTCTTCCGTCTTGTACACCTGCGTCACGAAATCCAGGGCGAAGGGGTTGGTGGTGGCCCCGGACAGCAGGCCGCAGATATGGAAGAAATTCTGATGCAGCAGATAACGGGCGATAACGGCCGTCAGCATCAGCGGCACGAAAGCGATAATGGCGGAATACAGGAGGATCTCTGCGCCGCTGGTGGCAAAGGTTTCCGCAAAGGAGCCGCCGGCCCCCAGACCCACCGTGGCAAGCAGCAGGCACAGGCCCAGTTCCCGGATCATGCGCAGGGCGCTGGTACTGGTGTACGTAGTGATCTTCCATTTCGGGCCGAAATGGCCGATGATGATTCCCAGCAGCAGCGGTCCGGCGGCCAGGCCGAAACGCACCACATGGTTCATGCCCGGGAAATGGATGGGAACGGCACCCAGGATAAGTCCCAGGCCGATTCCGATGAACACCGGCGCCAGGTTGGGCTTGTCCAGCTCCGAACTGTTGTTTCCGAAAAGGGCGGAAACCTGGTCCAGACCATCCGGGCTGCCCACCACCCGCAGGCCGTCCCCCATCTGCAGGAACAGGTCCGGGCGGGCAACCAGCTCCACGCCGGAGCGGAGGATCCGTACCACCGAGACGCCATATTTTTTCTCCAGGTCCAGTTCCCTGATCTTGGTCCCGGTGAACGAGGACTTGGTTATCATGATCTTACGGGTAACCACGCTGCCTTTTCCGGCCGGTTCCTCCCCTTCCTGCACCTTCAGTTCCCCGCCGAAACACAAACGCAGTTTGGTCCGTTCTTTTTCGGCCGCATCCACCGAAATCCGGTCCCCTTCCTCCAGGACAGGGTTGTCGTTTCGGGTGAAGGCTTTGTCGGCGCGGTACAATCCGCTCACGGTATAATCGCCCGGCATCGTATCCAGGATTTCCAGCAACGGTTTCCCGTACAGGGCGGGATTCAGCACCTGGAACTGCATGGCATGCACGGTGTCCCGGCCGTCTTTCTGCGCCAGCAGAGCCTGGGATTCCTTTTTCACATCCACTCGGAACAGCCAGCGCAGCAGCACCATGACCAGAAGGGCTGCAACCAGGCCCACCGGATAGGCGATGGCAAAGGAATTGGCTATCTCGGAGGCCGTGTAGGGATGTTCCACTTCTGCCAGGAAAGTACCGTACACCGTGTCGTACCAGGTTTGCTGGGAGGTACCCATACCCGGGGTGTTGGTTACGGCGCCGGACATGGTCCCCACCATCTGCGGAATACTTTCGCCGGTGGCCCACCAGATACACAGGGTGGTCAGCACCACCAGGCCCACCAGCAGCAGCGACAGCAGATTGAACCGGAGCCCGCCCTTCCTGAAAGAGGAGAAGAAGCCGGGGCCCACCTGAAAGCCGATGGTGAACACGAACAGCACCAGGCCGAATTCTTTGAGAAAATGCAGGAACAGGGAGTCGTCCCGGATGCCCAGCGCCCCGAACAGAATGCCCACGAACAGCACCCAGATGGGTCCCAGGGAAATTCCTTTGATTTTCACCTTGCCCAGCAGGAGGCCGATTCCTATCACGAAAGACAAAATCATCAGGGAATGTCCGGTACCGGAAGAGAAGAATAAGTCATGCATAGTACAAAGCCTGTTTTTTGAGCAGCAAAGATACAATTTATATTTGTAAAATTGTGTATATTTGCCATTGTAATGGCGTCCATCGGCATATTCGACTCCGGAAGCGGCGGGCTTTCGGTCTATCGGGAACTGATCAAAGTCCTCCCGCAGGAGCGTTATCTCTTTTTCGCGGACAACGCCCACTGCCCTTACGGGGAAAAAACGCCGGAATACATCCAGGACCGGGGACGCGCCATCACGGAAATCCTCCTGGGCATGGGGGCCGACATCATCGTCGTCGCCTGCAACACTGCCACCGCAGCGGCCATCGCCACCCTGCGGGCGGAATACCCGGACGTCCCCTTCATCGGCATGGAACCTGCCGTGAAACCGGCCGCGCTGGGCACCCGCAGCGGCGTAATCGGCGTCCTGGCCACGGCCGGCACCCTGAAAGGCTCCAAATACCTGAACACCAGAGGCCGCTACGCCGACGACGTCAAAATCGTAGAGCACGTGGGCCAAGGCTTCGTGGAACTGGTGGAAAACGGCATCCTGGACGGTCCGGAGGCCGAATCCACGGTTAGGGCTTCCCTGCAGCCCCTGCTGGATGCGGGAGCAGACACCATCGTGCTGGGCTGCACGCACTATCCCTTCCTCCAGCCTGTCATCGAGCGGCTTGCCGGGCCGGACGTGAAGGTGATCGATCCCGCTCCCGCCGTGGCGCGGCAAACGGTACGTGTCTTGCAAGAGAGAGGTATCCCCACCGGCGAAGGTCCTTTCTCCGTAGATTTGTACTTCTCCGGGCAGCCGGAATCCCTGCAAAGGATTTTCGCCCTGGTTTCCCAGTAAAATGCAAGGCACTATCATTCACCCATTTACACAAAACAGTCCCTCCTTCTTTCACCAGACACAAACTCATAACATGAAAATAATCAAGCACTTAACAATAACGCTCCTGGTCCTATTCGCAAGCATTACACTCAATGCCCAGGTGGTTCCCGGCATAGAAGTGCTGGAAAGCTACGGCTTCGAGCCGCTGCTGGGAAAACGCGTGGGGCTGGTCACGAACCCCAGCGGCGTGGACCGCCGGCTGCGCTCCACCATCGACATCCTCTTCGAAGCCCCCGAGGTGAACCTGGTTGCACTGTACGGTCCCGAACACGGGGTCCGGGGAGACGCCTACGCCGGAGACCATATAGAGAGCGGCACAGACCCCAAGACCGGCCTTCCGGTGTATTCCCTCTACGGGCCCACGCGTGAGCCCACCGCCAAAATGCTGGAGGGGATCGACGTCATGGTGTACGACATCCAGGACGTGGGCACCCGCAGCTACACCTTCATCTCCACCCTCGGCCTGGTGATGCGGGCCTGCGCCAAAGCCGACATCGAAGTGCTGGTGCTGGACCGGCCCAACCCCCTGGGCGGGCTCAAGGTGGAAGGCCCTTACGTAGAGGAAGGGTTCCACTCGTTCGTGAGCGAATTCCGCATCCCGTACGTGTATGGCCTCACGGTGGCCGAACTGGCCGGACTCATCAACGAGGAAGGGCTGAACCGAGGGCAAAACGGCAAGGAAGAGCCGCTGAAATGCAAGCTGGACGTGATCCCCATGCGGGGCTGGCAGCGCTGGATGCAATACCGGGACACCGGCCTCCCCTGGATCCTGCCCTCGCCCAACATCCCGTCCATGGAATCGGCCACAGGCTATCCGTCGGCCGGCATCTGCGGAGAGATGGGGCACCTGAACATCGGCGTGGGATACACCATCCCCTTCCAGACCTTCGCCGCCACCTGGATCGATGCCGACAAGCTCAAGGAGCGGCTGGACAGCTACCGGATTCCGGGCACCGCCTTCCGCACCATCCACTACAAGCCCATTTCCGGGTCGCTCGCCGGCAAGCTTGTCCACGGGGTGCAGTTCTTCTACCCGGACTACGAAGCCGCCACCATCACGCTCACCCAGTTTTACGTGATGCAGGCCGTCCACGAGCTTTTCCCCGGCCATAATCCTTTCCCGCTCAAGAGCACCCGGATGCTGGATATTGTCTGTGGTACGGATTATGTAAGGACTACTTTTGGAAAGCGCCTGAAAGTAGCCGACATCGTTGATTTCTGGAACAAGGATACCGAAGACTTCAAGGCGGTTTCCCAAAAATATTACCTATACCGCTAACTTTTAAACTTGAGATGCTATGAGAAGGATTTTGACAACCGCCGTTACTTTTGCAATGGCACTGGCCATGCTCACGGCACCTGATATGGCTGCCCAGACCCGCTCCCGCGGAAATTCCGGCGGCACCACCACCCGCTCTTCCCAGAGCACTACCCGTTCCTCCGGCGCCTCGGTGTCCCGGTCTTCCGGGTCCTCCACCAGCCGCTCCAGCGGGGCTGTCCAGCAGGACAACCGCAGCCGCAGCACCGGAACCGCCACCCGCAGCACCGGCAGCA
>CAMHST010000015.1 GCA_946187865.1 uncultured Bacteroidales bacterium | reverse complement strand
GAGTCAAGCAAGCTGAAATCATACAGTTAAAAATGCATCACAACTTAACAACCTACCTAATGGACATTCTTTCAGCCGTGAAGTCTATCGAAGTCGTTGCCGCCGTCATCCGCCAGGGAGACCGGCTTTTTGCCACCGAGCGGGGCTACGGCCCCTGGAAGGACTGGTGGGAGTTCCCGGGTGGGAAAATGGAGGCGGGGGAGTCTCCGGAAGAGGCCCTGAAGCGGGAAATCCGGGAAGAGCTGGATACCGAAATCGGCATTGGGCGGCTCCTGAAGACCGTGGAGTGGGATTACCCGGACTTCCACCTCACGCTGCACTGCTATATTTGCACGCTCCAGGGCGAGGCCCCGCATTTGAACGAGCACGAAGCCGCCCGCTGGCTGGACTATACCCAGCTGCGGGAGGTCCGCTGGCTTCCGGCCGACGAGCAGCTCCTTCCGCTGCTGGCTGCGGAGCTTCTGGGCGTGGACCCGCTCCTTGCGGGCTTCATCGAAGAGGAAATCATTTCGCGCTATGCAGCCTTTGACAAGGCGCACCGGGAAGACCATGCCCGCAGCGTGGTGCAGCGGGCCCTGCAGATGTCGGCCTACTACCCGGAGGCCGATCGCGACGTCCTTTATGCTGCTGCCGCCTGCCACGACCTGGGCCTTGCCATAGACCGCAAGACGCATCACCTGGAGAGCGGACGCATCATCCGGGATATGACCCGGCTCGGGGATTGGTTCGGCCCGGAGGAGATCGCCCTCATCGCGGAGGCTGCGGAAGACCACCGGGCCTCGTCGGACCATGCGCCCCGCAGCCTCTACGGCCGGCTGGTCGCGGAGGCAGACCGCCTCATAGACCCGGAGCAGATTATCCGCCGCACCGTGCAGTTCGGCCTGGCGCATTACCCGGAGCTGGAGAAAGAGGGCCACTGGCAGCGCACGGTGGAGCATCTCCATGAGAAATACTACTACGGCGGTTACCTGAAACTCTGGATTCCGGAGTCCCCGAACGCCGCCCGGCTGGAAGACCTGCGGAAGATCATTGCCGACGAGCCCCTTCTGCGCCAGTACTTCGAGCAGATCTGGGCGCAGGAGCATTGAGACGTTCTCGAAACTCGGGTAAAATGATTATATTTGCGAAAAACAGCGGAAATGTACTACGTTTGCAAGAGACTGGAAATATCGTCGGCCCATGCGCTGAACCTCTCGTACGAGAGCAAGTGCGAGGAGCTGCACGGGCATAACTGGATTGTAAAAATCTACTGCAAGAGCGAAACCCTGAACGCGGACGGGATGGTGACGGACTTCACGCACATCAAACGCCAGATTTCGGGGGCGCTGGACCATAAGAACCTGAACGACGTGTTCGACTTCAATCCCACGGCGGAGAACATCGCCCGCTGGATCTGCGACCATGTGGAGAATGCATACAAGGTAGAGGTGTGGGAGTCGGAGATGAACATGGCGGCTTACGAGCGCTGATGTACAAGGTTAACGAGATATTCTGCAGCCTGCAGGGGGAAGGCTTCTGGACCGGCACGCCCATGGTGTTTGTCCGGCTTAGCGGCTGCAATCTGCGGTGCCCTTTCTGCGACACGGCGCACCAGGGCGGCTCTCTGATGGATGGGGAGCAGATCTTGGAGGCGGTGCGCGCGGCGGGTCCCGGGGTGCGGCGCATCTGCCTCACCGGCGGGGAACCGCTGCTGCAGGTGGACGATGCACTTGTCGGCCTGCTCAAGGGGGCGGGATATCTTCTGCACGTGGAAACCAATGGCACCCAGGCGGTTCCTGCCGGGATAGACTGGGTTACCTGCAGCCCCAAGGAAGGGGTCCGCGGCCTTGTCGGGCCTGGCGCGGTTGTTCTGGAAAAGGCCGATGAACTCAAACTGGTCCTTTCCCCGGGCGTGGACCCTGCGCGCTGGGCCGGCTTCCCCGCCGCTTGGCATTTCCTGCAGCCCTGTGCCCAGGCCGACGGCTCCTCCAATGCGGCGGAGGCGGTGGCCTATGTGCAGGCGCATCCCGTTTGGCGGCTTTCGCTGCAAACGCATAAACTTCTGGATATCAGGTAGCTATGCCGCTATTACTGGTCATATTGGAAGCCGTGGAGGTTTTATAGTTTTTTGACTATGCCGCTTTTACTGGTCATATTGGCAGCTGTGGCGCCGGCGCTGGGTCTGTTGTATTTCATTTACAACAAAGACCGCCTGCAGCGGGAGCCGGTCCCGGAGCTCTTGAAGGCGTTCGGGTACGGGATGCTGTCGGTGTTTGCGTCGTTGCTGGTGTCGGCCCCGCTGATGGCACTGGGCATTGTCCCTGCCCTGGCGGAAACGGCAGGGGAGCACCTTCGGGTGGCCTTCCTGGGGGCGGCCGTGCCGGAAGAACTGGCCAAGTTCGCGCTGCTGATGCTGTTTCTCCGCCGCTGCCGATACTTCGACGAATACACGGACGGGATTGTGTATGCCGCCTGCGTGGGGCTGGGTTTCGCCGCGCTGGAGAACATCATGTACCTGTTTCAGAACTTCGAGAACTGGGCGGCCGTGGGTGCCATGCGGGCGCTGTTTTCGGTGCCGGGGCACTTCTGCTTCGCCGTGGTGATGGGCTATTATTATGCCAAGGCCAGCTTCGACCATCCGTCAGAGCGGGTGCGGAACCTGTGCCTGGCCATCCTGCTGCCCATTCTCCTTCACGGCTGCTTCGACGCCCTGCTTATGGTCTCTTCCGTATCTGCCGCCGCCGTGGCCCTCATCGCCCTATTCGGCGGACTGTACTTCTACATGATCAAGACCTCCCGGAAAATGATCGGCAAGCTGCTCTCCAAAGACCAAGCCGTGCAGGACGCCGCCCAGCAGGCCGCTCTTGATGCCGCCCGGCAGGCCGCCCTGGATGCGGCCCAGGATGTCGCCCGGCAAGCCGCCCTGGATGCGGCTCTGGATGCTGCCCGGCAGGCCGGCATCGATGCCTTTCAGACCTCCCTTGATGGCTCCGGAAGCGATGGGGCTCGCCCCGGCGATCTTCCGTCGGCCTCGTCGGCCGGCGATTCCCCGTCGGCCTTTGGCTCCGATGACCTTCCGTCGGCCTTGGAAAAAGATGAGCGTTAACTTTTAATCCCAATACCTGTTATGAAACGTATTATAGGACTGGCTGTTATGTGTGCACTTCTATCCAATTCCCTGCCGGGAATGGCCCAGCTGTTCGGCTCGGGCAACAAGAGCAAAACGTTCACCTTCGAGAATCTTCCTACCACGGTGGAGGAGCTCCAGGCCATGCCGGAGGCTTCCCTGCAAGACTGCTACGCCACGGTCGCGCTCACGCTGGCCGTGCTGTGCAACTATGAGGCCGATGTCAACGAGACCATCGCCATGCTGGATGTTCTGCGCGGCCCGGATCCCACCAGCACTTACGGCAAGCAGTTCCTCCGGGACCGTCTGCAGGGCAAGACCTACAAGCCCCGCTCTTTCTTCAAAGGGTCCAACCCCGACAACAACTATACCCCTTCGCAGCCCTTCACCATCACCGTGAGCTCCAACCGGTATTCCTTCGACAACGAAAACTGGGCCACCCTTTACGTAACCTCCTCCGGGGCCGATAACCCCCGTCCCGTGAAGCTCCGCAAAAAGCCCAGCACCGGACAGTGGTTCCTCAACGACATCCAGTGCCTCGCCGACATCCGCATCCCCGCCGAGGATGATCCCTGGCGGTAGTGGCTGCTCGCCGCGGTGTGCTGCGGCCGTGCCACTATTCGTCGCAAAGCCCCCGGTACCGGACAGTGGTTCCTCGCCGATGTCCATAGCCTCGTCGGCATCCATATCCCCTACGGTTGGGGTGCAACCTGTCCGTGACGTCTGCGCCGTCATTTTTGGCTGTTTTTGCGGGCGCCGATGCTAGCGGTGACTTCTGCGCCGTCATTTTTGGCTGTTTTTGCGGGCGCCGATGCTTGCGGTGACTTCTGCGCCGTCACTTTTGGCTGTTTTTGCGGGTGCCGATGCTTGCGGTGACTTCTGCGCCGTCACTTTCGGCTGTTTTTGCGGGCGCCGATGCTAGCGGTGACTTCTGCACCGTCATTTTTGGCTGTTTTTGCGGGCGCCGGTGTTGTCCGTGACATCTGCGCCGTCACTTTTGGCTGTTTTTGCGGGCGCCGGTGTTGTCCGTGACATCTGCGCCGTCATTTTTGGCTGTTTTTGCGGGCGCCGGGGTCAGTTGTGATTTCCGTGTAAGTACTTTGGGCCAGGTGTGATTTAAGGCAACATACCTGGCCTACTTGAACAACGTATAGGACCGATTAGCGGGCCAAGTGTGTATGTTAAAAACACACCTGGCCCGTTCACGTAACACACCTGGCCCGTTCGCGTAACGCACCTGACCCTAAGGTTCAAGACACCTTTTCCATATCTTGAGAGTTAAAACAACCGGGTTATTGTGGCGGAAGCGTGATTGTAAGTGACTGACTTGTAATGATTTATGCAAAAACCTTTAGGTGGTTTGGGTGAAAGGTAAAGGCGTAAAACAATGGGAATCAGATACTTGCGTTCACGCGAGTGCTTGGTCGGGAGAGGAGAGATTACCGAACCGGATACGAAAAAATCCAGCGAAAACCGCTGGATTTTTTGTGAGCCACTCATGAGGCTCGAACTCACGACCTGCGCGTTACGAATGCGCTGCTCTACCGACTGAGCTAAAGTGGCCTGACCGGTTTTTACGAACCGGGACTGCAAATATAAGACTTTTTTCCAAAACTTTCCAACTTTATTTGCAGACCACCTCCGAAAACCGTATTTTTGCAGTCAGAAATCCCGCTATTTGCGGGAAGGTTTGTTGTGGCCTGTCACGGAGCCGAAAAGATTGCGTCCGGTCACGGAACCTGAGCCGAGAGATTGTGGCCAGGCCACGAAAACCGTCGACAGAAACCGGTAACGGAGCCAGGCGACAGAAAAGCGACAACAGAACCAGGCGACAGAGACAGGCTATGGAACCAGGCAACAGATACTGGCCATAGAACAGGCCACAGATACATAAAGACAAAAACGTATGCGAGCAGATGTCATTGTGATTGGTGGGGGAGCGGCAGGGCTGATGGCTGCCATCGGGGCGGCGGAAGCGTTTTCCAAGACCCAGGATGGCGGCACCGTAGTGGTGCTGGAGAAGATGCCCAAGGTGGGGCGCAAGCTGATGATTACCGGCAAAGGCCGATGCAACTTCACCAATGTGAAGGACTGGGGGGACTTCCAGTCCCATGTTCGCACGGATGTGAATTTTGTGAGCCCGGCATGGCATAATCTTACGCCGGAAGCCCTGATCGAAAAGTTTAGGCAGAACGGGATGCGCACGGTGGTGGAGCGGGGAGACCGCGCTTTCCCGCAGTCGCACATTGCGGCGGATGTGGTGGACACCCTCCTTCGGGCCTGCACCCTTTCCGGGGTGCGCGTGGTGACGGACTGCGAGGTGAAAACCATCGACCCCACCCCCCGCGGCTACAGCCTGGACTGTGTGCAAACCACGCGGAAGAAGGTGAGAATCAATGTGGAAGACCCCCGCAAGCTCAAGCCCGGAAAGCCGATACCCACGCGGGAGGAAATCACGATTGAACCGGTGGAATACAGCTGCCGCAAGCTGATTGTGGCCACCGGCGGCCTCTCGTATCCCGGAACCGGATCTACCGGAGACGGCTACCTTTGGGCCGAGGAACTGGGCCACGGCATAGACCGCTGTTTCCCTTCGCTGACCGCGCTGGTCCCCGCCGGCTATAAAGAGGAGGGGACGCTGCAGGGAGAGATCAAGGCGGCCTTCCGGGGCAGGACGGTGTATGGAAAGACCAAGGAGCGCAAGATTGCTCCGCTGCCGTCCTGGTATCCCAAGTTCGACAAGCACATCGAGCGGATTGTCCCCATGTCGGAGCTGGGCGAACTGTTCAACGGCAACAAGCTGGACAATGTGCAGCTCACGCTCCTGGTGGGCGGGGAAGCCGTGCAGCAGGAGTTCGGCGACATCGAGTTCACGGACGGCGGTCTGGAGGGCCCCCTGGGCTTCCAGGTGAGCCGGAAGGCGGTGAAGGCCCTCATCGACGGGCAGAAAGTGGCCGTCTCCATAGACCTGAAACCTGCCGTGGAAGAGGAGAAATTGTCGGCCGATGTCCATGAGAAATGGGAAGAGGTGATTGCCGACGAACGCTCCCACGGGCAGAGTTTCCAGCGCCTGTTCCGCATCATGCTGGGGAAACTCATCCCCTGGAACCTGACCCTGGCGTTCCTCAAATCCAACCCCAAGGTGAGCGTGGACACCCTCGCCGCCACCCTGAAAAACTGGCGGATGGAGATTGCCGGCTTCGTGGGCTTCGAGCGCAGCGTGATTACGGCAGGCGGTGTAAGCCTTGCCGATGTCGTCCCCAAAACCCTGGAGTCCCGTCGTCACGCCGGTCTGTACTTCGCCGGGGAGGTCCTGGACATGGATGCCGACACCGGCGGCTACAACCTGCAGCTGGCCTTCTGCACCGGCTACCTGGCGGGTGGCTCGGCCGCCAAAGCCCTGCTGGAAGCCCCGCAGGCCAACAAGTGAAAGAACAACGACATAACCAAACGATAAGAACAAATTAAACAGAATATGGACAAGAAAAGTTATGCATTTGGAATGAGTGTGGCTTCCAGCTTCTATCAGCAGGGGATCCGCATTCCCAACCTGGAAGATTTCCTTGCCGGCCTGAAGGATATGCTCGGCGGCGGAAACATCGCCATCTCCATGGACGAGGCCGGCGAGGCCCTGGAAGCGTTCTACAAAGACCTGGAGAAAGAGACCTCCGAGCGTGCCGCCGCAGCCGGCGCCGCCGCCAAGGCGGAAGGGGAGAAGTTCCTGGCCAAGGCGGCCAAGGACATGGACGTGAAAGCCACCGGCAGCGGTCTGCTGTACAAGGTGATCAAAGAGGGCACCGGCCGCAAGCCCAAGGCCACGGATACCGTCGTATGCCACTATGAGGGAACCTTCCCGGACGGCAGCGTGTTCGACAGCTCCTACAAGCGCGGAGAACCGGCCGAGTTCGGCCTGAACCAGGTAATCAAAGGCTGGACCGAAGGCCTGCAACTGATGTCGGAAGGCGCCAAGTACGAGCTCTACCTGCCGTATCACCTGGCCTACGGAGAGTCCGGCACCCGCGGCATCCCGCCGTGCAGCGCCCTCAAGTTTGTCGTTGAACTGATTGAAGTGAAGTAAACCTGCCCAAATGAACTGGATGGAGGCCATAGAGGTGTTCGCGCTGGTTACCGGCGTGGTATACCTGGTGCTGGAGATTCTCCAGAAAAACGCCATGTGGGTGGTGGGAATCCTCACCGGCACGGCCTGTGCCATCAGTTTCGCCTATCAGCAGGTTTGGGCTTCCATGGCCCTGAACATCTATTATGTAGCCATGTCCGTCGTGGGCCTGGTCCAGTGGCGCAAGGCCGGCGGGAAAGTGGAGCAGGGCGCCATCCACCTGAGCACCCTGAGCGGGAAAACCGCGCTGCTCAGCGCGGCCCTGTTCGTGGTGGGGTCGGTGGTGGCCATCCAGGTGCTGCGTGCGGCCGGGGACAGCGTTCCCCAGCTGGACGGCATCGCCACCGTGCTCAGCGTCATCGCCACCTGGTGGCTCGCCCAAAGCTATCTGCAGCAATGGCTGCTGTGGATCGTGGCCGATATTCTAACCACAGCCCTGTGCCTGGTCACCGGCCAGTACTGGATGGCGCTCCTGTACGCGGCCTATGTCCTGTCGGCCGTATATGGCTATTTCCATTGGAAGAAAAACGGAGTAATAGTAGGATGAACCTGATTGTTGACAGCGGTGCCACCAAATCCATCTGGTGCATCTCGGAGGGCGACTGGCACCGGGAGATCACGCTCCCGGGCATCAATTTCTCGCAGGCAGACCCGCAGAAAGTGGGCGAGGTGGTCTATGAGGCCATCCGCTCCATCCGGGAAATCCAGAAACAGTGGGCCGAAGACGCCTCTGTGGACCGGATCTATGTGTACGGCGCCGGCATTGTGTCGGAAGCGTCGGCCCTGCCCTTGCACCTGTGCCTGGAGCGGATGCTGCCGGGCGTTCCCAAGCACTACGCGTCGGACCTGCTGGGAGCGGCCCGCGCCGTCTGCGGCCACGAAAAGGGCATCGCCGCCATTCTGGGAACGGGTTCCAACACCTGCCAGTGGGACGGAGAAGCCATAGTGCGCCATATCGACAGCGGCGGCTTCATCCTGGGAGACGAAGGCGGCGCCGCGGTGCTGGGCAGGCAGTTCCTCTCGGACTTTATCAAGGGACTGGTGCCGGAAGAGCTGGCATCGGCCTTCAGGGAGGAATTCCTGGCCGACTATCCTTCCATCGTCCGCCGGGTTTACCGGGAAGAGGCGCCGGCCCGTTTCCTGGGCAGCATTGCGCCTTTCGTGCACACCCGCTACGCCCAGTCGGCCTATGTGCGGGAGCTGATGGAACGCCATTTCGAGGATTTCTTCCGCCGGACGATCCTCCGCTACGACGCCCTTCCCGTGGGGGTGATCGGCGGGTTCGGCTATGCGTGCCGGGACCTGCTTGTCCCGATGGGAGAACGTTTCGGCATCCGCTTCACCAAGTTTTATCCTACGCCCATGGAGGGGCTCATCGCTTACCATGCCGTATAAGGAGACATACCCTTCGAAACTGCTGCAGGAGGCGGTGGAAGCCATCAGCTCGCTACCCGGCGTGGGCCGGCGCAGCGCCCTTCGGCTGGCTCTCCACCTGCTCAAGCAGCCGCAGGAGAATGTGCACCATTTCACCGGCGCCATCAATGCGCTCCGGGACGAGGTCTGCTACTGCCGCCGCTGCCGGATGATCTCCGACGAGGAAATCTGTTCCATCTGTGCAGACCATACCCGGGATCCGCGCACCATCTGCGTGGTGGAGAGCGTCCGGGACGTGATGAGCATCGAGGCCACGGGGCAGTACCACGGGCTGTACCATGTGCTGGGCGGCATTATCTCGCCCATCGCCGGGGTGGGTCCGTCGGACCTGACCATCCGGGAGCTCACCGAGCGGGTGAAGGCGCTGGAGAATCCCGCCTCCGCAGAGGTGATCCTGGCCCTGAGCGGCGACGTGGAAGGGGAGACCACCGCCTTCTACATTTACCGGCAGGTGGAACCCACCGGCGTGAAGGTAACCTCCCTGGCCCGGGGCCTGGGCTTCGGGGACGACCTGGAATATGCCGATTCCCTCACCCTTGGCCGTTCCATCCAGAACCGGCAAGTTTTCAAAATAGACACTTAACCACATAATTATGAATAACGAAGCATTACGTTGTCTGCTGTGTAAAAAGCCGAAGTGCTCCTTGCAGGGGTGCCCGGTGCATACGCCCATTCCGGAGTGCATGCTGATGTACCGCCAGGGCAAGTTGGACGATGCGGGGGAACTGCTTCTGAGAAACAACCCCCTTACGGCCGTCACTTCGCAGGTCTGCGACTGGAAGCAGTTCTGCTACGGCCACTGTGTACTGAACGTGAAAAAAGTGCCGGTCCGCTGGTACGAGATAGAACAGGAAATATCCACCGCCTACCTTTTCAAGTACCGTCTGGAGCGCCGCTCCCGGGAGCTGGAAGGGAAGCGGGTGGCCCTTGTGGGGGCCGGTCCGGTGGGTATCGCCGCCGCTTTCTGGCTGTATGAGGCCGGGGCCGACGTCACCCTCCTGGATGCCAATCCCCGCATGGGCGGGGTGCTGCGCTACGGCATCCCCGCCTTCCGTCTGGACAAGAAATATGTCGATGCCTACGAGGAGATGTTCGCCCGGGCGGGAATCGTTTTCCAGGGCGGTGTAGAGCTTGGGAAGGATTTGAGCCTCAGTGACTTGTCGGCCCGGTACGATGCCGTGCTCATCGGTGCGGGGGCGGAAAAGCCCGCCACCCTGAACATCCCCGGCGAGGAACGCTCCGTCCAGGCCCTGTCCTTCCTGAAGGATCCGTCGGCCTTTGCACTCGGCCGCAAGGTGATTGTGGTGGGCGGCGGCAATGTGGCCATGGACGCCTGCCGCACGGCGCAGCGCCTGGGAGCGGAGACCTGGGTCTATTACCGCAAGACCTTCGAGAACATGCCCGCCAATCCGCTGGAAGTGGAGGAGGCCAAGGCCGACGGCGTGCAGTTCCGCGTGTTCCAGGCTCCGGTGGAGCTTCGGGAAGACGGCGTGGTGTTCCGCGACTGCGAGAATGTGGATCCCGGGGACGGCGGCCGCGTGGTTACGCGCATCATCGAGGGAACCGACCATTTCGTGCCGTGCGACACCCTGATTACGGCTATTAGCGAAAAGCCGGATTTCGCCCTGTTCGAAGGGTCCGGCGCCCGGATCGGGGAAGACGGCTGGCCGGTGCTCTCGCCGGACCAGCGGGTGGAAGGCCTCCCGAACGTGTGGGTGGCCGGCGATTTCTGCCTGGGGCCGAAGTCCGTGGTGGAGGCGGTGGCGAGCGCCCGCACCGCCGTGAATGCGATTTTTGCCGGAATCGGCGTGCAAACGCTTGAAAATGAGTAAGTGATGAAAGCAGTATTGGTTTATTCCGGGGGCCTGGACAGCACCACGCTCCTGTACGAGTACCGCGACAGCATTGCCCTGGCCGTGAGTTTCGACTATGGCTCCAAGCACAACGCGCGGGAAATCGCCTGTGCGGCAGAGAATTGCAAACGATTGGGGGTCAAGCATCTGGTGATTCCGCTGGGGTTTATCGGCCAGTATTTCAAGAGCGACCTCCTGCTCTCCGGCGGGGAAATCCCGGAGGGTTCCTATGCCGACGACAACATGCACAGCACGGTGGTCCCGTTCCGCAACGGCATTATGCTGGCGGTGGCGGCCGGCCTGGCGGAAAGTTACGGGCTGGACACCGTGATGCTGGCCAACCACAGCGGCGACCATGCCATCTATCCGGACTGCCGCCCGGAATTCGTGGAGGCGATGGATGCCGCCGTGCAGGCGGGAACCTATGAGGGTATCCGGGTGGTGTCACCCTACTGCGACATCACCAAGCGGGATATCGCCCTGCGGGGCAAAGCCCTGGGCATAGACTATTCCCTTACGTATTCCTGCTACAAAGGCGGGGAGAAGCACTGCGGCAAGTGCGGCACCTGCGTGGAACGCAAGGAGGCTTTGGAGGGATTCGACCCCACGGAGTACGAAAAATAGCCCGAAGGGCTTGGATTTTCAAGTTTTTTCCGTACTTTTGCAGGCTGACTTTTCCGTAATGTCAGCTGGTTGAAACATTAATCCCATCCGGTGCGACTGGCCCGGAGCTAAAACAGATTAGAGATATGCTCAGTATCTTCTACAAGGAAAACGGTAAAATTCTCCTCTCCCAGTCGGAGAAAGACTTCCCGAAGCTCACCCTGGACGCCGTGGTCTGGATAGATCTGGTGGATCCCAGCGGCGACGAAAAGCGCGCCGTGGAGAGCTTCCTCGGGACGGAAATCCAGAGCCGGGCACAGGCCGAAGAAATTGAGTCATCCTCCCGTTACTTCGAGAGCGACGACGCCATCTTCGCCAACACTAACTTCCTAACTCCGGGGCCGGACGAATACATGATGCAGGCCGTGTCGTTCACCATCGTGGACGATACCCTCACCACGCTCCGCGAGGTGCCCCTGCGCTCCTTTACGGAACTGCAGCGCCGCCTGCAGGTGAATCCCCGGCAGTACCCTTCCGGGTTCAGCGTCTTCGCCAGCATCCTGGATCAACGTGTGGACCTGGATGCCGATATGATCGAGCTCCTGTCCAAGGAGATTTCCCAGTACGCCCGCCGCATCAACGAGGAAGAAGACATAGACCAGGAACTCCTCCTGGACATCTCCCAGATGCAGGAAAACACCATGGTGGTGCGGGAGAACGTAGTGGATAAACAGCGCCTCATCTCCAACCTCATGCGCTCCACCAAAGTGCCGCGCACGCTGGAGAACCGCCTGAACGTACTGCTCCAGGATATCTCTTCCCTGCTCAGCCACACCAACTTCTGCTTCGAGCGTCTGGAGTACCTGCAAGACACCGTCCTGGGTCTGATCAACCTGGAACAGAACAAGATCATGAAAATCCTGGCCGTGGTGAGCGTCTTCCTCATGCCGCCCACTCTCATTGCCGGTTTCTACGGGATGAACGTGCGCCTGCCTATCATTTCGGCCGATGAGCCCAACGCCAACATCTGGAACTGGGTCATCATCATCGGCCTCATGGCCCTCAGCTGCCTGCTGGTATGGATCCTCTTCCGCCGGAAGAAGATGCTGTAGGCGTTTTCCTGAGCACTAATAACCAATTACATACAACATGATTACACGTTTTTGGCGTTACGCTGTTTTGGCGGTTTTTGCCTTTTGTGCCGTCCTGCCCGCCAGTGCGCAGGAAGAGCGCGAAGTGCAATGGGTAAATGTGACGGCTTTGCATTATGCGGCTACTGGGCAGAAAGACAAAACCAACACCCTGCAGCAGTATTTGCTCATTGACGAGGCCGTGGCCGAGCAGCACGAGGATGTTGTGGAAGATATGAAGACCTTTTCCACTGAGTTTGGCCAAATGGTTGTGAATGAGATTGTTCCGGAAAGCCTTAAGGAGATGGAGGAATCCCTGGCGCAGCTGAAGAAGATGGCCCAGGAGCACCCTGAATTCGCCGATGCCTACAAAGAGGCCCTCAAGCAGTTTGAGGAGTCCAAAAAGGAGTTGCAGGGTATGGAGAACCCGGAAGCGAGCCTGAGTGTGGATCCTGCCGCCCTTTTGAAAAGAGTTACCCAGATTGCCGTTAACAAAAAGGCCTATACCGGATTCAAGGATATCGGCGGTGGCCTTTACCTGGTTACGGAAGAGCCCATCTACGGTTCGATGAGCGAAGATAACTTCACCTGGGCCAGCCAGCAGGGAGATACCGGTTTCACCTGGGGCGCCATCAATTACGACGGCAAGGTGGTTATTCCCTTCAAGTATGCCTATACCCGGGCCGATTTCTTCGATTATGACATCATTTTCCTGGAGACTCAGGTGGGTGGAAAGGTGCGTGCAGGAGCGTGCGGCTATGACGGCCGGGTGAGAATTCCTTTCGAATATGACGAATACAGAGGTTTCTGCTCACTGGAAAACGATACCGCTGTCTTTATCAAGGGAGACAAACTGGGTTGGCTGAGCCTGGACGGAAAGATTAAACAGCCGTTTGAATACACCCACGCGGAAGAGATAGGTGGCGGCTGGATGGTATCCAAGGATGACCGGAATTATGGTATTATCATACCTGACGGCACCCTGGCCATTCCCCTCAAATACAAGGGTTTTTGGAGCTGGAACGACGGCCCCCTCATGTGGCGCCACGACGGCAAGTTGGACGTCTACGATGAGGACTATAAGTTTGTCCGCACGGATCCCGAACCGAAGATTGACTAAACGCTTGTAAAATCAAATATTTATACTTATCTTTGCGCGCTTTTTTCCCGGGCGCGCATTTTTCGTCCCGGCAAAAGCTCAAGAAATAATGTTAAACTACTAGTTTTTTTAGTCCAAAAAATTATGTCTGAAGAAATTAAAAACGTAGCAGAGCAGACTCCCGCCGTGGAGGCCGCTCCTGCCCAAAAAGAAACCAAGAAGGCTGTCCTGAACGCTTCCGTGGCTCCCGAGGATTTTGACTGGGATGCTTTCGAGAACGAAGGCGTGGATTCCTCTTCCAAGGAAGACACCCTGGCCAAGTACGAGCAGACTCTCTCCAAGATCACCGAGAACGAGGTGGTGGAGGGTGTCGTCACCTCCATCAACAAGCGTGAGGTGGTCGTGAACATCGGCGCCAAGAGCGAAGGTGTGATTTCCGCTCCCGAATTCCGCTACAACCCGGACCTGAAGGTGGGTGACAAGGTGGAAGTGCTGGTAGAGAGCGCAGAAGACCGCAAGGGCCAGCTTGTGATCTCCCACAAGAAAGCCCGTCAGCTGAAATCTTGGGATATGGTCAACGCCGCCTACGAGAACAACGAGGTGGTCAAAGGTTATGTCAAGACCCGCACCAAGGGCGGCATGATCGTGGACGTGTTCGGCATCGAGGCTTTCCTCCCCGGCTCCCAGATCGACATCAAGCCCATCCGTGACTACGACGTGTTCGTGGACACCACCATGGACTTCAAGATCGTGAAGATCAACCAGGAATTCCGCAACGTGGTTGTTTCCCACAAGGCTCTCCTGGAGGCCGAACAGGAACTCAAGCGCGCAGAGCTCATCTCCAAGCTGGAGAAGGGCCAGGTGCTGGAAGGCGTGGTGAAGAACATCACCAACTACGGCGTGTTCGTAGACCTGGGCGGTGTGGACGGTCTGATCCACATCACCGACCTCAGCTGGGGCCGCATCTCCCATCCGGAAGAGGTGGTCTCCCTGGACCAGAAGATCAACGTGGTCGTCCTGGACTTCAACGAGCAGCAGAAGCGTATCGCCCTTGGCCTGAAGCAGCTTACCCCGCACCCGTGGGAGGCCCTTTCCGCAGACCTCAAGGTGGGTGACACCGTGAAGGGTAAAGTGGTTGCCGTGGCCGATTACGGCGCATTCGTAGAGGTTGAGCCCGGCGTGGAAGGCCTGGTACACGTGAGCGAAATGAGCTGGAGCCCCCGTCTGCACAGCGCTCAGGAATTCCTGAAGATGGGCGACGAGGTAGAGGCCGTCATCCTCACCCTGGACCGCGAGGCCCGCAAGATGAGCCTGGGCCTGAAGCAGCTCACCGCCAATCCTTGGGAGAGCATCCGCGAGAAATATCCCGTCGGCTCCCAGCACAAGGCTACCGTTCGCAACATCACCAACTTCGGCGTATTCGCTGAGCTGGAAGACGGCGTAGAAGGCCTCATCCACATCTCCGACCTCTCCTGGAACAAGATCAAGCATCCCGCCGAGATGGTTCAGAGCGGTGACGTGATTGACGTTGTCATCCTGGACTTCGACGAGAACAGCCACAAGCTTTCCCTGGGTCACAAGCAGCTCACCCCCAATCCTTGGGACGAGCTCGAAGCCAAGTACCCGCTGGGTACCGTGGTGGATGCCACCGTCGCCTCCGTGGGTGACAAGAACACCACCCTCACCCTGGCCGACGGCACCGAGGTAACCGCCTTCAACCGCGAGATGGTGAAGGAAGACGGCAAGACCGCCCTGGTGGGTGAAACCCTGCCCGTGAAGGTTGTTGACCTGCGCCGCAGCACCCGCACCGTGCGTGTCTCCCATGTCCGCACCTATCAGGAAGCCAAGGCTGCCCGCGAGACCGCCGAGGCCGAGGGAACCAAGAAGGCTATCAAGAAGGTGAACAGCAACGTGGAGAAGACCACCCTCGGTGACATCTCCGCCCTCGCTGCCCTGAAGGACAAGCTGGAGAAGGGTGAATAAAAACCCGAACACATTCAAGGTCACGATGTTGGGCACGGCTTCCGCCATGCCTGTCCCGGACCGGAATCCTAGCGCCCAGGCACTTAGCGTGCATGGGCGCTATTTCCTTGTGGACTGCGGGGAAGGGGCCCAGCGCTCCATGGTCCGTTTCGGCGTGCCCCTGCAGCGGATAGACTCCGTGTTCATTACGCACGTGCACGGAGACCACGTATATGGCCTGGACGGGTTCCTCTCCACCCTGGCCATGGGCGGCCGGCAGGCCCCGCTGGACATTTACGGGCCCCGGAATCTGGGGCCGATGCTGAAGTTCTTCCTCTCCTACAACGAGTGGATCGGCTTTGAACTGCGTTTCCACCCGCTGGAGATGAAGGCCCCGGAGGTGATCATGGAGACCAAGTCGCTCCAGGTGCTGGCCCTGCCCCTGAAACACGGTGTAGATACCTACGGCTACATTTTCCGGGAGAAGGAGCCGCAGTGGAACGTGGAGAAAGAGGCCGTAGAAAAGTATGCCCTTACGCTGACGGAGATCGGCTCGCTCAAGAGGGGAGAGGACGTGGTGCGTCCGGACGGGACCGTCATCCCCAATGCAGAGGTGGCCTATAAGCCTTTCGCCCCCAGGAGCTATGCCTATATCTCCGACACGGCTCCTTTCCCGGAAGAGGCTTCCTGGCTGAAGGGGGTGGATGTCCTCTACCACGAAGCCACGTTCCTTTCGGAATATGAGGAACAGGCTCTCAAGCGCCTCCATACCACCACCCTGCAGGCCGCGCAGCTGGCGCTGGAAGCCGGTGTGGGAAAACTCATCATCGCCCATTACTCTTCCCGGAATACGGATCCGGACGTTTATCAGGCCGAGTGCCGGACCCTTTTCCCGGAAACTTATGCGGCCCGGGATGGAGACGTTTTCGAAATCAGTCGAAATTAATTGAAAAAAAACGCTTACGGTAAGCGTTTTTTTTTGTAAATTTGTACACCAAATAACCAAAAAGACCAACCATTAACTATTAGCACTTGCTAAGCCTTATGAAACTTCAGTCCTTTTTAACGCTGGCTGCTGCCAGTGTGGCAGTTTTTGCAGCCTGTTCTTCCCCAAAAGAGGTTTCCTATCAGGACAAAACCCTCCCGGCAGAAGTCCGTGCCCAGGATCTGCTGTCCAAACTCACGCTGGAGGAAAAAACTTCTTTGGTACTTTTCAACTCTCCCGCGATTGAGCGTCTGGGTATCAAACAGTACAACTGGTGGAGCGAGGCCCTGCACGGGGTGGCCCGCAACGGCTCCGCCACCGTGTTTCCCCAGCCTATCGGCATGGCCTCTTCCTTTGACCGGGAAAAGATAGAGACAGTGTTCACCGCCGTCTCGGACGAGGCCCGCGTGAAGAACCGTCTGGCCGTGGAAAGCGGAGAAGTAAGGCAGTATCAGGGCCTTACCTTCTGGACTCCGAACATCAACATTTTCCGCGACCCGCGCTGGGGCCGGGGCATGGAGACCTACGGTGAAGACCCTTACCTCACCGGTGAGCTGGGCATGGCCGTGGTCCGCGGCCTGCAGGGAGACCCCGATGCCGACGTACTCAAGACCCACGCCTGCGCCAAGCACTATGCCGTGCACTCCGGTCTGGAGAGCAACCGTCACCGCTTCGACGCCCAGGTATCTGAGCGTGACCTCCGTGAAACCTACCTGCCCGCCTTCAAGGACTTGGTAACCAAGGCCGGCGTTAAGGAAGTGATGACCGCCTACAACCGTTTCCGTGGCGTTCCCTGCGCCGCTTCCGAGTACCTGGTGCAGGACATCCTCCGCAAGGAATGGGGCTACAAAGGCCTTGTGGTGTCTGACTGCTGGGCCATCGCCGACTTCTATGAGCCGGGCCGCCACGATTACAGTTCCACCCAGGCAGAGGCCGCTGCTGCGGCCGTGAAGAACGGCCTGGATGTAGAATGTGGCAACAGCTTCTCCGCCCTCCAGGAGGCCGTGGAAAGCGGTCTGCTCAAGGAAGAGGAGCTGGACAAGACCCTCCTCCGTGTCCTTACCGAACGTTTCCGTCTGGGTGAGATGGACGGCGAGTCTCCCTGGGATAATCTGGATCCTTCCATCGTAGAAGGTCCCGCCCACCGCGCCCTTTCCCTGGATATGGCCCATGAGAGCATGGTCCTGCTGCAGAATAACGGCGTCCTGCCCCTCAAGGCCGGTCAGAAGATTGCGCTCGTAGGCCCCAACGCCGACGATGCAGAAATGCTCTGGGGTAACTACAACCCCGTTCCCAAGAATACTGTGACCTTGCTGCAGGCCATGCAGCAGCGCGTCCCCGGCCTGCCTTACCTCAAGGGCTGCGGCATCCTGGATGCACAGTACAAACCGGCTCCCAGCGGCCGCTGGGCAGCTTTCGCAGAGATGACCGATGACCAGATCAAGGCCATCGCCGAGCAGTACGGCCTGGGCGTGGAAGACATCAAGGGCTTTGTCCGCCGCGAGCAGGACATGCAGCAGAGCTTCCTCCCCGCCCTGGACGAGGCCGCTGTGCTCAAACAGCTGGAAGGCATTGACGTTGTGGTGTTTGCCGGCGGTATCTCCCCGCGCTTCGAAGGCGAGGAAATGCCGGTTCAGCTTCCCGGCTTCTCCGGCGGAGACCGCACCGACATCGAACTTCCGGATGTGCAGCGCCGCCTGCTGAAGGCCCTGCACGATGCCGGCAAGAAGGTGATCCTGGTGAACTTCTCCGGCTGCGCCATGGGCCTAGTCCCCGAGACCGAGACCTGCGACGCCATCCTCCAGGCCTGGTATCCCGGCCAGGAAGGCGGCACCGCCGTGGCCGATGTCCTCTTCGGCGACGTGAACCCTTCCGGCAAGCTCCCGGTTACCTTCTATAAGAACGTGGCCCAGCTTCCCGAGGTGGAAGACTATAACATGGAAGGCCATACCTACCGCTATTTCCGCGGAGAGCCGCTCTATCCGTTCGGCTTCGGCCTCAGCTACTCCACTTTCGCCTACGGCGACGCCAAGGTGAAGGGCAAGAAAATTGTCATCCCCGTGACCAACACCTCTTCGGTGGACGGTACGGAAGTGGTACAGCTCTATGTCCGCCGCCCGGACGACGCAGAAGGCCCCGTGAAAACCCTGCGCGGTTTCCAGCGTGTCTCTGTCCCCGCCGGTGCCACGGTAGAGGTTACCCTCCCGCTGGACAAGGAAACCTTCCTGTGGTGGGATGAAAAGGCCCAGGACATGAAGCCGGTCAAGGGTAATTACGAACTCCTGTACGGCGGGTCTTCCCAGGACGTGAAAACCGTCTCCTACAAGTTCTAGGCAGTATTGCCTTCGTTTTATGCGCCCCGCGGCTATCCCGTGCGGGCGCATTTTTTGTATGTATTTGAAAAAATCTTATTAACTTAGCAAGTCAGTAGTGCCTTTTGCGTGATGAAAAGATTGATATTTGCCATGGCCGTGTGCCTGCTGTGCGCCGTTTCCGGCCGTGCCCAGAGCGTTCAGCAGCAGTATATAGAGAAATATGCCCCCATCGCCGTTGCGGAGATGCACCGGAGCGGGGTCCCTGCCAGCATTACCCTGGCCCAGGGCCTGCTGGAGAGCGGTTCCGGCCGCTCCACCCTGGCCACCGAGGGGAACAATCACTTTGGCATCAAGTGCCACCGCAACTGGAAAGGCGCCACTATCCACGCCGACGACGACCGTCGCAACGAGTGTTTCCGCAAGTATAAGTCGGCCGACGAAAGCTTCCGGGACCACTCGGACTTCCTGCGCTACAGCGACCGCTACAAGTTCCTCTTCGACCTGGACCGGACAGACTACAAGGGCTGGGCGTACGGGCTCAAGCAGGCCGGCTATGCCACCGACCCCAGCTATGCCTCCAAGGTGATCAAGTACGTGGAGGATTACGATCTGGCCCGCTTCGACACCCTGAGCCCGGAAGCGGAGGCGGAGATTCCGGCATCGCCCCTGAAGATAGAGGAGGCGGTGGCGGTGACGCCCGGGAATCCCGCGGCGGCCGGTGTCCAGGCCGACGAACTGTTCCGCTTCTCGCTCACGCGGCAGATGTACGCCAAGAACGGTGTCCCGTTCGTGTATGCCGCCCAGGGAGAGACTTACAGCTCCATTGCCAAGAGCTATCATCTGTTCCGCTCGGAGATTCTCCGCTATAACGACCTGAAGAAAGAGCAGCCGCTTTCCCCGGGAGAGATCGTGTACATCCAGCCCAAGAAAAAAGCAGCTCCGAAGGGCCTGGACCTTTATATCGTGGACCACGACGGGGAAGTGCTGCGGGATATCTGCCAGCGCTTCGCCCTGCGGGAGAGCGCTGTCCGTAAACTGAACGGATTCTCCGGGGCGGTGAGCCTGCGGGAAGGAGACGAGATTAAACTGCGGTAGGGTATGGGCAGGAAGAAAACAGGATTGCTGGCCGCGCTGGCCGTAGTGCTGCTTGCCCTCTGTGTGGCAGGCGTGTATGTGTATCGGATGTATTACGACAGGAAACTGCCCAATTTCACCGGTTCGCAGGATTTCTACATTTATCCGGAGACTGACCCGGACAGCATCGTGGAGCTGTTGTCGGCCTCCGGGAAGGTGCGCAGCGAAGCCAGCCTCCGCCGGGTTTTCCAGGGCGTGACGGTGCTACAGACGGGCCACTACCGCATCGATTCCACCTGTTCCAGCATGTACGTTTCCCGGATGCTCCAGAAGGGCTGGCAGACTCCGGTGAACCTGACGCTCTCCGGGAGCATCCGGACCCCGGATGCGCTGGTGCGGAAGATATCGGCCCAGATGCTGGTGGATTCCGTGACGGTGGCCTCGTTCGTGCACAGCGACGACTCCCTGTCCCGCTACGGCATCGATACGCGTCAGCTGTTCACGCGGGTGATTCCGGATACCTACCAGATCCTGTGGACCGCCCCGGTGCGGGAAATCTTCGACCGCCTGGTCCGGGAGGCCGATGCCTGGTGGACTCCGGAGCGGAAGAAGGCGGCTGAGGCCCAGGGCCTTACGCCCCAGGAAGCGGTGGTGCTGGCCTCTATCGTGGACGGGGAGACCAAGTATGTGCCCGAACAGCCGGTGATCGCCGGCGTGTACCTGAACCGGCTCCGCACCGGCATGAAACTCCAGGCAGACCCTACCGTGGCCTTCTGCTTCGACTACAAACCCGCCCGGATCCTCCTGTCCCACCTGGAAGTGGATTCGCCGTACAATACTTACAAGAACTTCGGCCTGCCGCCGGGTCCCATCTCCTGTCCGCCCAAGAGCTGCCTGGAGGCGGTGCTGCATCCCGCTTCCCACAATTACCTGTACTTCTGCGCAGACCCGTCCTTCAACGGCTCCCATCGGTTTGCCGCCTCCTATGCCCAGCACCTGAACAATGCCCGGGCTTTCCAACGTGCTTTGAACCAGCGAAATGCCGCTCGTGAAAGTAACTGATTGATTGTTAGAGAATTGCCGCTTTTCCTTACGGCCATTTGGCGGGAAGGAAAACACATAAAACGCTGATGGACAAATGAATAGCTTCACGGTAGATTTTCCCCAATACAGCCCGGAGGGGCAGCAGCTGATCCAGAAAGCCCGCGAAGTGGCCGTGCAGGCCCTTTCAGAGCGGACGCGCTACGACGGCACGGCTTTTATCGGCCATCCGGACGCCGTGGCGCATATCGTGGCCGACGA
The DNA here is from genome assembly GCA_946187865.1 of uncultured Bacteroidales bacterium. Lineage (GTDB taxonomy): Bacteria > Bacteroidota > Bacteroidia > Bacteroidales > UBA932 > Cryptobacteroides. The sequence goes on along the minus strand of CAMHST010000015.1, from coordinate 25,945 downwards.
AATTGGCCTGGGGGCCGACTGTGTGGCGGCGGTGTACCTGCACGAAGCCAGCCGCATGGGGGGATCGGCCGTGGATGAAGCCGTCTGGGGCGCACCCATCTGCACCCTGGTGGACGGGCTGAACAAAATCTCTACCATCAAGCCCAAAGACACGCGGCTGGAGGCCGAGAATTACAAGAAGCTGATTATCCAGTACTCCCGGGACCCGCGCGTGACGGTGATCAAGCTCGCCGACCGGCTGGAGGTGATGCGGAGTCTGAAAATGTTTCCCAAATCCAGCCGGGACCAGAAGGTGCTGGAGACGCTGATGCTGTATATCCCCCTGGCTCACCAGCTGGGGCTGTACAACATGAAGCGGGAGATGGAGGATATCTATCTGAATTATGTGGAGCCGGAGCAGTACAGGCTCATTACCAATAAGCTGAAGGCGGGGGAGAAAGACCGCGAGAAGCTGATGGCGGAGTTTATCGAACCGCTCAAGTCCAAGCTGGACGACGCCGGAATCCGGTACAAGCTGAAAATCCGCACCAAGGCGGCCTATTCCATCTGGCAGAAAATGCAGAAGCAGAAAGTGCCGTTTGAAGGGGTGTACGACATTTTCGCGATGCGCTTTATCATCGACTGCGACGGGGAAGACCACAAGCGCGAGAAAGACCTTTGCTGGCAGGTGTATTCGTTCGTGACCGAGCAGTACGAGCCCGATACCCGGCGCCTGCGGGACTGGATCACCAATCCCAAGCCCAACGGGTACGAAAGCCTGCACATCACGGTGAAAAACCGCGACGGAGCCTATATAGAAGTGCAGATCCGCACACGCCGCATGGACGACGTGGCGGAAAACGGCTTTGCCTCCCACTGGTCCTACAAGGGCATCAAGCGGGAAGAGACCCTGGACAACTGGCTGAAAAGCGTGCGTTTCGCCTTGGAGCATCCCGGCTCCGAAGGCTCGGAAGACCTGCCGCAGCCCCCTTCGCGCGATATTTTTGTCTTCACGCCCACCGGGGAACTCCGTATCCTTGCGGCCGGTTCCACGGTGCTGGACTTCGCGTTCGGCATCCATACCAATATCGGAGCCCATTGTGTGGGGGCGCGTGTGAACGGGAAGGCCGTATCCATCCGTGAAAAACTCTCTACGGGAGACGTGGTGGAAATCCAGACCGCCAAGAACCAGCGTCCCAATCAGGACTGGCTGGGCTGGGTGGTCACGTCCAAGGCCCGCTCCAAGGTGAAGCAGGCGCTCTCCGCGCAGGAGCTTTCCAGTGCGGCCGACGGCAAGGAACTGCTGGGCCGGCGCCTGAAAAACTGGAAGCTGGAGCTGTCGGATGAAATGCTCACGGAATTCCGGAAAAAGCAGGGGTATCCCACCCTGACCAGCTTCTATGCGGCCATCGGCGGCGGTACGCTGGATGTGAATGTGGTGAAGGAGTTCATCCTGAGCGAGGACCAGCGTCACCGGGAGGCGTTGGCGGCGGCGGAAGCGGCCCAGGCGGCCAAGGAATATCGGCAAGGAGATTCCAAGGACGACATCCTGGTACTCAACGCCAAGGATGTGAAGGGGATCGACTACAAGATGGCCAAGTGCTGCAACCCGGTGTTCGGGGACGATGTGTTCGGCTTTGTCACGCGCGAGTCCGGCATCAAGATCCACCGCATCACCTGCCCCAACGCCGCCCGGCTGCTGGAGCAGTATCCCTACCGCATCCAGAAGGTCCGTTGGGCCGACACGCCTTCCAGCGGCTCTTTCCAGGTGAGCCTCCGGGTGATCACGGACCTGGAGAGCCCGGTGCTGAACAAGGTGATGGAGGTGGCAGGCTCGTTCAAGGCCTCTATCCGGAGCTTCAATGTGTCTGAAAACCAGCGCAACGGCACCTACGAGATTTCCATGAAACTCTCTGTCCCCTCCAACCTGGAGCTGGACAAGATCATCTCCCAGCTGCGCCTGCTGCGGCATGTGGTCAAAGTAAACCGGGTTTAGCCCTACGGCGTTTCTTTCCAGACTTTGAGGTACTCCTGGAGCGCCCACATCTCGTCGCGATACTTGGCGGCGGCGGTGAAGTCCAGGTCTGCCGCGGCTTTCTGCATCTTGCGCTTGGCTTCCGAGGCGGCCTTTTCCACCTGGTCGCGGGACATGCTGCGGATCACCGGATCCTGCAGGACGGCGGCCAGGTCTGCCGCCACGTAGCCGTCTACATAGGCCGACGTGCCTTCGCGGCGGGCGTCGTGGCCCAGGCCCACGCTGACGTCGCCCCGTCCCAGCTCTGAGGCGCTGGGGACGTAGGTGGGGTCCGAGACGGAGTCCCGGGCGCTCACGTGACCGGTGACGCTGTTGCGCAGGTTCGGGTTCAGGAAGCCGCTCACGTGAGTGGTGTCCTCGCCGGAGCGGACCAGCTCGCTCATCAGGATATTGGGACGGATCTGAACCTGCTGCGGGGTGATGCCGTGCTTCTTGTTGTATTCCTGCTGCTTGGCGCGGCGGCGGGCGGTTTCCCGGATGGTCTCGTCCATGGACTGGGTGATGGTGTCGGCATACATGATCACCAGGCCGTGGATGTTGCGGGCGGCGCGGCCGGCGGTCTGGGTGAGGGCGCGGCCGCTGCGCAGGAAGCCCTCCTTGTCCGCATCCAGGATGGCCACCAGCGACACGGTGGGGATGTCCAGCCCTTCGCGCAGCAGGTTGACGCCGATCAGAACGTCGAAGAGGCCGTTCTTGAAATCCTCGATGATCTCTACGCGCTCGGCCGTGTCCACGTCGGAGTGGATGTATCGGCAGCGGACGCCCATCTTGGTGAAGTAGCTGTCCAGCTCTTCCGCCATGCGCTTGGTGAGGGTGGTCACCAGGACGCGCTCGTCGGCGTCGGCCCGCTTGCGGATTTCCTCCATCAGGTCGTCTACCTGGTTCTTGGTGGGGCGCACTTCGATGGGCGGGTCCAGCAGGCCGGTGGGGCGGACAATCTGCTCTACAACAAGTCCTTCCGATTTCTGGAGTTCGTAGTCGGCCGGGGTGGCGCTCACGTACACGGTCTGGCCTGTCACGCCCTCGAATTCGTCGAAGGTGAGGGGACGGTTGTCGGAGGCGGCGGGAAGGCGGAAGCCGTATTCCACCAGGGTTTCCTTGCGGGAGTGGTCGCCGCCGTACATGGCCCGGATCTGGGGAAGGGTGACGTGGCTTTCGTCGATAAAGCAGAGGAAGTCTTCCGGGAAATAGTCGATCAGGGTGAAGGGGCGCTGGCCGGGCTTGCGGCCGTCGAAATAGCGCGAGTAGTTCTCTACGCCGGGGCAGTAGCCCATCTCCTTGATCATCTCTATGTCGTATTCCACGCGCTGTTTCAGGCGCTTGGCTTCCAGGAATTTGCCAATGGACTCGAAGTATTCCACCTGTTTCACCAGGTCGTCCTGAATCTGGCTCACGGCCTTGGCCCCCTTCTCCTTTGAGGTGACGAAGTTCTTGGCGGGGTAGAGGTCTATCTTGTCCATTTCCTCGAAGACGGCGCCGGTGACAGGGTCGATGAGGGCGATACGGTCCACCTCGTCCCCGAAGAACTCGATGCGGGCGGCGTAGTCCGCTCCGCCCAGGAAAATGTCCACGGTGTCTCCCCGTACGCGGAAGCTGCCGCGCTTGAAGTCTGTCTCCGTGCGGTAATACAGGGCGTCCACGATCTTGTACAGGAGGCGGGTCATGGCCATCTGTTCGCCTTTGCGGACGGTGACGGTCTGGTCGTGGAAGTCGTCCGGGTTGCCGATGCCGTAGAGGCAGGAGACCGACGAGATCACGATCACGTCCCGCCGGCCGCTCATCAGGGCCGATGCGGCACTGACCCGGAGCTCGTCGATTTTATCGTTGATACTGAGGTCTTTCTCTATATAGGTATCGGTGGTGGGGATGTAGGCCTCCGGCTGATAGTAATCATAATAGGAGACGAAGTACTCCACGGCGTTGTCCGGGAAGAAGGCCTTGAACTCGCCGTACAGCTGGGCGGCCAGGGTCTTGTTGTGGCTCAGGATCAGGGCGGGGCGCTGCAGGCGCTGGATCACGTTGGCCATGGTGAAGGTTTTGCCGGATCCGGTGACGCCCAGAAGGGTCACATCCTGCACGCCCTGCTGCAATGCCTGGCATAACTGGTCGATGGCTTCGGGCTGGTCTCCGGAGGGCTGATAACTGGATTGGAGGTTGAATTTCACGGTTTTTCCTTTTGATTTACAAAGATACGTTTCTTTTAAAAAATTTAAAAATTTGTTGAAAAGTTTGTTAACTCCAGAAATAATGCTTAAATTTGCAGTTGATTAGACCCCATAGGGGGGCAGATAGAACAAACTTTAAAACTTAATACTTATTATGAAAGGTATCAAAATGCTTATGGGAGCTCTTGCAGCCGCAAGCCTCCTTTTCTCCGTAAACGCTTTTGCGCAGGAGGATGCCAACCGCGACGAGAACGGCAAGATCGTTCGCGGCGCCTATGAGACCAACAAGGCCTTCGACAACATCTGGATCGGTGTCGGTGCCGGTATCAACTCTGTGTTCTCCAGCGCCCTGCATCCTAACACTTGGGGCAATATCGGTCTCGCTACCGATGTCAACGTAGGTAAGTGGTTCACTCCCGCCATCGGTCTGCGCGCCGGTTGGCACGGCTTCTGGAACAACGCCAAGCAGGGTCTGAACATCCAGGGCGTCAAAGCCGGTTCTCCCTTCGGTTTCAACTATGTTCACGGTGATGTGATGTGGAACTTCACCAACAGCGTGTTCGGTTACAAAGAGACCCGCGTCTGGAACCTGGTTCCTTACGCCACCATGGGTGTGCTGGATGTCAGCAACCGCCGCAACGTCTTCGGCAAGGGTGCCAACAACAACCTCGAGTATGCCGCCGGTGCCGGTCTGTACAACACCTTCCGCCTGAGCAATCGCGTGAACCTCACCCTGGACCTCATGGCCCTCGTGGGTAAGGCTGCCGCCTACACCAACAACTCCGGTCGCCTGATCATGTTCCCGAGCGCCACCGCCGGCCTCGCTTTCAACCTTGGCAAGACCAACTTCGACCGTCACAGCTCCATCACCCCTGTCGTGATCCCCGTTCCTTTCACCACCGAGCAGTACAACGCCCTCGCCGAGAAGGTGGCTGCCCTGGAGAAGGAGAATGCACAGCTCAAGGACAAGATCGCTTCCCTGGAGAAAGAGCTCGCTCCTTACCGCAACCTTGTGAACGGCCAGACCTACCTCTTCGAGAACGGCAAGTTCACCGCTGTTGAGGTGACCAACGCCACTCCGCTCAGCGTTTACTTCGACCTGGGTTCCTCCAAGCTCTCCGCTCGTGAAAAGGCTCACCTCGAGTACTTCTGCGAGAACGCTGTGGATGGGGACACCAAGCTCGCCATCAACGCCTACGCTGACAAGCAGACCGGTTCCGCCCGTGGCAACCAGAAGCTCTCCGAGCAGCGCGCCAAGACCGTTATCGACTTCCTCACCAAGGCTGGTGCCAAGGAAAGCAACATTGAGTGCAGCGCTCACGGCGACACCATCAACCCGTTCAACACCGCCGCCAAGAACCGCGTTGTTACCATCGAGGTCAAGTAAGTTATCTTACACAATCTTAAAGGGACACTTTTCGGAGTGTCCTTTTTTTTATATCTTTGTGCTCTTGATCAAGGACGCTTTATGAGACGCAAACCCATCATCGGATTAATCTACGACTTCGACGGAACCCTCTCTCCGGGCAATATGCAGGAGTTCGGGTTCATCCAGGCCATCGGCCAGACGCCGGAGGAATTCTGGGCCAAGAGCGACGGTATCGCCATCGGCCAGGACGCCTCCAACATCCTGGCCTACATGAAACTGATGCACGACGAGGCCCGCAAGAACGGAATCCGGCTCACCCGGGAAGGATTCCGCCGGTATGGTGCAGATATCAAGCTGTACGAGGGCGTGCGGGAGTGGTTCCGCAATGTGAATGCCTATGGCAAGGAGCACGGGGTGATCATCGAACATTACATCAATTCCTCTGGCCTGGAAGAGATTATCGAGGGCTCTCCCATCGCCCGGGAGTTCAAGCATGTGTTTGCCGGCAGCTTTATCTACGACGAAAACGGAGAGGCCGAATGGCCGGGAATCGCCGTGGACTTCACCGCCAAAACCCAGTACCTGTTCAAGATCCAAAAGGGGATTTTCTCTTCCCGGGACGCCAAGCGGGTGAACGAAAGCTGGGCGGACGACCAGAAACGTATTCCCTTCACCAACATGATCTATTTCGGGGACGGAGACACGGATGTGCCTTCCATGAAGCTGGTGAACATGTTCGGGGGCAATGCCATCGCCGTGTTCGACCCGGCCCGGCCCGGAAAGAAGGAAACTGCGCGGAAGCTTCTGAAACAGGGGAGGGTGAATTTCATCACCCCGGCCTCCTACACCCGGGACAGCCGCACCTTCCGCCTGGTGTGCGCCATCATCGACAAGATCAAGGCCGACAATGAACTTCGGCAATATACCAGATATAAATAACGATGACCTGTATCCCTTCCAGAGCCGTCACTTCGTGACCCCTCCCACCGGCAAGGCCGGCGGGCCCCTCCCTCTTATGTGGCCGAGGGTGGCCACAGGCTTTGGAAGGGATACAGGACATCATAGAAATAACAGAATATGAGAACATTGAAAGTGGGTATGGTGCAGCAGCACTGCACGGCCGATATCGAGGACAATATCCTGCGTCTGGAGCAGGGCGTCCGTGCCTGTGCGGCCCAAGGGGCGCAGCTGGTGGTGTTGCAGGAGCTGCACAACAGCCTGTACTTCTGCCAGCAGGAGAATGCCTCCCTGTGTGACCTGGCAGAGCCTGTTCCCGGGCCCTCTACGGAGCGTTTCGGGGCTTTGGCCAAGGAACTGGGCGTGGTCCTGGTGCTGTCGCTTTTCGAGCGTCGTGCGCCCGGACTGTACCACAATACGGCCGTGGTGCTGGAAAAGGATGGCAGCATAGCGGGGAAATACCGCAAGATGCACATCCCGGACGACCCTCTTTTCTATGAGAAATTCTACTTCACCCCCGGGGATCTGGGCTTCCAGCCCATCCGTACTTCCGTGGGTGTACTGGGCGTACTGGTGTGCTGGGACCAATGGTATCCGGAAGCCGCCCGTGCTATGGCGCTCGCCGGAGCGGAGATGCTCATTTATCCCACGGCTATCGGCGGCGTTCCCACAGACCCGGACTGGGAGCAGGCGCAGCAGCGCCAGGCCTGGCAGCTGGTCCAGCGCGGGCACAGCGTGGCCAACGGGCTGCCGGTTATCACGGTGAACCGGACGGGCGTGGAACCGGATCCCACCGGGCAGAGCACCGGCATAGACTTCTGGGGCCATTCCTTTGCTACCGGCGCCCAGGGAGAACTGCTCACGGAGTTTGAGAAGGAGGAAGAAGGTGTGCGCGTGGTAACCCTTGACATGGACCAGTGCGAGTACGTGCGCAGGGGCTGGCCCTTCCTCAGGGACCGCCGGATAGACGCCTACGACGTCCTGCTCAAGCGTTACGGCAAGTAATAAATAAAAAGCCGGCCCGGAATCATCTCCGTGGCCGGCCTTTTTTTGGTCAAACCCGCACGGTACTACTTGTACAGGAAGCGGCGTATGCTCATCTTGGGCGTTTTTTCAAACGGTTTGTCCATAATCTCCACCTTGGCGATCTGGCTGTAGGCGGGGAACTGGCGGTTGGCGCCCAGCTTGATGTTCTCCGGGATTTCGGCCTTGGCTTCGGGGTCCAGGAGGGCTTTGGCGATGGCTTGCTCGTCCAGGAACACCAGGGCGACCAGTTTGCCGCCACGGTCTACCACGACGCTTTCCATCACGTAGGGCTGGTTGTTCACCACGGCTTCCAGTTCTTCCGGATAGATGTTCTGGCCGGAAGGTCCCAGGATCATGTTCTTGGAGCGGCCGCGGATGAAGATGTTGCCTTCTGCGTCGATAATGCCCAGGTCTCCGGTGCGCAGCCAGCCGTCTTCGGTGAAGGCATTGGCCGTGGCCTCCGGATTCTTATAGTAGCCGATGGTGATGTTTTCTCCACGGGCCTGGATTTCTCCCACTACGTGAAGCGGGTCGTCGGAGTCTATCCGGACCTCGGCCACGTCTACGGCCTTGCCGCAGGAGCCGGCCACATACTTGGTCCAGTGCTCATAGGCCAGCAGCGGGCAGGCTTCCGTCATGCCGTAACCCACCAGATAGGGGAATTTGATGCGCTTGAACAGGCGTTCCACTTCCGGGTTCAGGGCGGCGCCGCCCATGATGAATTCCTGCACGTTTCCGCCGAAAGCCTGTACCAGGCCGTCTTTCACCTTGTTGTAGATGATGTTGTTGATGCCGGGAATCTTGGTGAGGAACTTGATGAGGGGCTTGTCCAGGGTGGGCTTCACCTTGCTCTTGTAGATCTTCTCCATCACCAGCGGAACGGTGATCAGCAGGTACGGTTTTACGTCGGCGAAGGCCTTCAGGAGGGCTGCCGGAGTGGGAGCCTTGCTCATCCAGTAGATGGAGGTGCCGTTGCACAGCGGGTACAGGAACTCGATCACCAGGCCGTACATGTGGGCCATGGGCAGCATGGAGACCATCTTGTCGCCGGCGGGAACGTTACGCTGGCTGTAATCTACGTTGGCGGAGAAGTTCCGGTAGGTGAGCATCACGCCTTTAGGGTCTCCGGTGGAGCCGGAGGTGTAGTTGATGGTGGAGAGGTCGTCCCAGTTGTCCGTAGGGAAGACAACATCGTCAGGGCCGAACCCCTTGGGGTATTTCTCGGCGAAGAGTTTGTCCAGATTATCTACCGTTTCCTTGATTTTGGGATCCCGGCAGAACAGGACTTCCCAGTTATCTACGTCGAAGACGACCTTGAGGGCGGGCATCTTTTCGGGATCCATCTTGGCCCAGCGGGCGGAGTTGGTGAAAAGGGCGATGCTGTCCGAGTGGTTCACCAGACCCATCACGCTTTCCGGCGTGAAATCTGCCAGGATGGGAACGATGACGGTTTCGTAGGTGTTGACGGCCAGATAGGCGAAGCCCCACTTGGCGCCGTTGTTGGCGCAAAGGGCGATTTTGTCTCCTTTCTTGAAGCCGGCCTTTTCGAATACGATATGGAAGCGGGCGATATCGGTTGCCATCTGTGCGTAGGTAAAGGAATCCCCGCCGATGGTATTCAGAGCCGGTTTATCCCAGTATTTCCGGGTGGCGGCCTGAAGCCGCTCAAGGTAATGAGGGTACTTTTTATTATACATAATGTAAGTTTTGGTTTACAGTACAACAGACAAAGATAGTGAAAAATTTAAATAAATGCTATCTTTGCACCGTTGAACAAAGGAACAAGACAGATGAGATTACCAGCAGAATGGGAACCCCAGGGCTTTGTGCAGCTCACCTGGCCGCACAAGGATTCCCTGTGGTATGAAGTAGAAAAAGTGCAGGCCTGCTACACGCAGATTGCCGCAGCCATCCTCCGGCACCAGCCGCTGCTGATTGTTTGCCGGGACCGCCGGGAAACGGAGGAAGACCTCCGCCGGTGCGGTCTGGCCAAGCTGGACGGCATCCGCTTCGTGGAGGCGCCCATCAACGATACCTGGGCGCGGGACCATGGCGGAATCTCTGTCTGGGGCCCGTCCGGAGAGAAATTCGTCCTGGATTTTGTGTTCAACGGCTGGGGACTCAAGTTCGCCGCAGACCAGGACAACCAGATCACGCGGCGCTGCTTCCAGGCCGGGGCTTTCCAGGCCGATGTCCGCTACCGCGACATGCGTCCCTTCGTACTGGAAGGCGGCAGCATAGACTGCGACGGCGCCGGAACGCTTCTGGCCACGTCGGAATGCCTTTGCTCGGTAAACCGCAATGAGTATCTCTCCCGGGAGCAGATTGAAACCCGGCTCAAAGAGGCTTTCGGCCTGAAACGCATCCTTTGGCTGGACCACGGCTGTATCGCAGGGGACGACACAGACAGCCACGTAGATATCCTGGCCCGTTTCTGCAGCCCGGACACCATCGCCTATACCAGCTGTGACAATCCCATGGACGAGAACTATCCGGCGCTCAAGGCCATGGAAGAGCAGCTGCGCACGTTCCGCACCTTGGACGGGCGGCCCTATACGCTCATTCCCTTGCCGCTGCCGGAGCCGATGTACCTGGAAGACTACCGTCTCCCGGGATCCTATGCCAACTTCCTGATTATCAATTGCGCTGTCCTGATGCCCGGGGCAGGGGGAGAACTGGACCGCAAAGCAGCGTCGCAGCTGCAGAAAGCCTTCCCGGACCGCGAAGTGGAGGTCATCGACTGCCGGCCGCTCCTTTCCGGACACGGCGGCCTGCACTGCGTCACCATGAATTATCCCGCCGGCTGGTAGAACCCGTACCCCGGCTTCACAAAAAAGAGAACCGGCGCATGGTCCTGAAAGACCGGGCGCCGGTTTCCTTGTGGCAGGGAAGGGCTTAGATCACCTGGAAGTCCAGGGCCTTCAGGTCTTCGTCGCGGGAAGAGCTGCCGTAGAGGATGCGGTACTTGCCGGATTTGACGGACAGTCCGTCAATGGCGGCATCGTAGTACTCGAAGGCGCTGCCGTCCAGGGTCACGGACACCTTGGCCGTGGCACCGGGAGCCACCTGCACCTTCTTGAAGCCCTTGAGGGCCTTGATGGGGGCATCGGGGTTGTCGATGGCCTGTACGTACACCTGTACGGTCTCGGCGCCTTCCACCTTGCCCGTATTGGTGACGGGAACGGTGAGGGTTACCTTGCCGTCCTTCTTCATGGTGCTCTTGTTCAGCTTGCCCTCACCGTAGCCGAAGCTGGTATAGCTGAGGCCGTAACCAAAGGCGTACAGGGGCGTGCCGTGGAAGTAACGGTAGGTACGGTTCTCCATGCTGTAGTCCAGGAAGTCGGGGAGGTCGGCCGTGGAGGCGTAGAAGGTGACGGGGAGTTTGCCGGAAGGGTTGTAGTCGCCGAAAATGATGTCGGCAAGGGCCTTGGCGCCACCCTGGCCGGCATACCAGGCCTGCAGAAGGGCGTCGTACTGGTCTTCCACGCTGGCAAAGGCGATGGCGGAACCGGAGCAGTTCACAAACACAACGGGCTTGCCGGTCTCGTGCATGGCGCGCACCAGGCGCTGCTGTACGGCGGGAAGTTCGATGTCGGCCTTGTCACCGCCTTCGCCTTCCATCTGGGCGGAGATACCGCCGATCACCAGGATGACGTCGGCCTGGGCGGCCATCTGCTTCTCAGCGGCGAAGTCGGCGTATTTGCGCTCGCAGAAGTCGGCGCGGAGCATGGCGAAGGGACCTGCGCCGCGACGGTACTCGATTTCCACGTTGATCTTCTGGCCGGCCTTCACGTCAAAGGTCTTGTACTGGACACCGCGACGGCCAAAGCCGAATCCGCGCATACCGCCGGTGGCAGGCTTGGCGTTCTCTACCACGCGGCCGTTCACCTTGAGGATGTAGCCGTTGTCGGAGGTCACGGTGTAGCTCATGGGGCCGGTGAAATCCGGAACATACTCGCCCTTGATGCGGACAGAAATCTTGTCGGTGGGCACGCCCTCGGCAAAGCCGTATGCGCCGAAGGTGCTGAAGTTCAGGGTATTGTAATACCCGCTCACGACAGGCTTGCCTTTGAGCTCGTTGTTGTCGAAGAACTCCACGAACACGCCCTTGCCCTCGTTGAATTCCGGGAGGTGATAGATGGTGTTGTAGTCGTCGGCCAGCTCGCAGGCCTTGGAATACAGGACGGTGGATCCGGGGACGGCGGCCTTGATGCCGTCCAGCAGGGTGTGGGTGTGGGCTTCGGTGGGGGTGCCGCCGTAGTTGCCGTTCAGCAGGGCTGCATCGTCGGCGTTGGGGCCGACTACCAGGATGGTTCCGGTGCTCTTGGACAGCGGCAGCACGCCGTTGTTCTTCAGCAGGACCATGGACTCACGGGCGGCCTGGGTGGCCAGGGCGTCGTGTTCCTCGCTGCTGATCACGTCTTCTCCCAGGTTGGCCCAGGGCAGCATGTCGGCCGGGTCGAACATGCCCAGCTCGAAGCGGCCGCGAAGGGTGCGGCGCAGGTGCTGGTCCAGGTCGGCCTCGCTGATCATACCCTTCTCCAGGGCCTCGGTGAGGGCCATCATGGTTTTGCCGCATTCCAGGTCGGTGCCGTGCAGGGCGGCGTCTACCGTGGCGTGCAGGGCATCGGGTTGGGTCTCGTGCTGGCCGGGGGTGAAGTAGTTGTTGATGGCGTCGCAGTCGGTGAGGACGATGGCTTCGTATCCCCACTTGTTGCGGAGGATATCGGTCAGGAGGCGGTCGTTGGAGCAGCAGGGAACGCCTTCGTAGCGGTTGTAGGCGCACATGACCTCGCGGACGTTACCGTCCACCACCAGGGTCTTGAAGGCGGGCAGGTAGGTTTCAAAGAGGTCCCGCTGCGAAACGCGTGCGTCATAGGTGTGGCGGAGCGGTTCGGGACCGCTGTGCACGGCATAGTGCTTGGCGCAGGCGTGGGTCTTGTAGTAGCGGGGATCGTTTCCCTGCATGCCCAGGACGGTCTGCAGACCCAGGACGCTGGTCAGATACGGGTCTTCCCCGCAGGTTTCCTGGCCGCGACCCCAGCGCGGGTCACGGAAGATGTTCACGTTGGGGCACCAGAAGGAGAGTTCCGGATTGCCGGGGTAGTAGGTCACGCCCATCGGCACGTTGAAGATGTTGTGGTCGGAGCGGTTCCAGTTGGCGCGGGCCTCGTCGGATACCTGGGAGAATACCTGGTACATCTGCTCGGGGTTGAAGGCGGCGGCCATGCCGATAGGTTGCGGATACACCGTGTAGCCGTCGGCGCGTACGCCGTGGCAGGCCTCGCTCCACCAGTTGTAGGAGGGGATGCCCAGCCGGTCGATGGAGATGGATTTGTTCATCATCAGACCCACTTTCTCTTCGGGTGTGAGCAGGGAAATCAGATTCTCTACCCGGTCTTCGATTTTGAGACGGGGGTTCTGGAAGGGGTACTCATAGGTCTGCTTGGGACCGCAGGCGGCCAGCAGAACCAGTGTGGATGTTAGTAAAATAAACTTTTTCATATAGTTTGGATAAGAATTTCTTTGGCGGGTCTGAGCGGGTCGTTGCTGAAAAGGGTGACCCGGCTGTCAGCGGGCGCCGTTCCGCGGATGTCCAGTTTCACGCTTTCCCCGGGGCCGATCCGCATCTCCCGCCGGAAAGCGGGGCAGCTGAGCCCCTGCGGAAGCTCGATCTGGTGCAGGACCAGGTCCGTGGGGCCGTCGTTGCTGATCTCCAGGGTGCCGGAGGGCGTGTGGGACAAAAAGCCTTTGGACAGCTTCAGGGGGCCGGTCCTGAGACGGGGTGCCCGGTCCGACTCCGGAGCCGCCGTGAGGCAGAGCCCGCTCAGGGGGATTTCCCGGAGGGCCTTTCCCCCTTTGGGCGTCAGGCGCAGCGAAGCGCGGAAGGTGGCGAAAAGGGTTGGATCTGAAGGGGTTGCGCACCACACTTCCACCCGGGCTTCCCCGCCGCTTTCCAGGGTAGGGGGGCATACGACGCGAAACGGCGTGCCCGCTACTCCGGCTACTTCTACCTGCATGGGCTTATCCGAGGCATTGGCGACAAAAAAGGCCTTTCCAGTCTCTTTGCCGCGCTCCAGGTAGCCGAAACTGATGCCGGCGCGGCTGGCATACAGCCCGTCGGCAAGTACTACGGGATAGCGCTCCTGGATGCTCCGGTCTGCCGGCATCACGTCTGCCTTGATGTGCAGCATGCCCAGGCTCCGGCCTCCGGAGGCGTAGATCTCTACCGAGCGCTGCACCGTACCGGCGGCGCCGGCGGGGGTGAAAACCACCTCTACCACAGCGCTTTCTCCCGGGCCGATCTCTCCCTTGGGCAAGACGGCCGATATGCAGCTGCAGCCGGGGATGGCGCGCTCCAGGCGGAAAGCCCGGGGGCTGCTGTTGAAGACCTGGAAACCGTGGCGAACGGGGCCGTCGGCCTCGCGGATGGCACCGAAGTCCCACTCGCGGGTGTCAAAGGCGGCTGGCCCTTCCTGTGCAGAAAGGACCGTTGCCGCAGCAATGAGCAGGGCGAGAAAGAGCGAAGCGCGTTTCATCGACCCTTATTTGAACAGGAGCTGGACAATCCGGGCCAGGTAGTCCCGGCAGTTCATCCAGGTGTGGCCGCCGTCGGGGGTGTAGAAGGTGTGCTTCACGCCGTTGGCGGTGAGATAGCCGTCCAGGGAACGGGAGGCTTCGATCAGGAAGTCGGAGGTGCCGGTTCCGATCCACAGCAGCTTCAGGTTCTTGTTCAGGCTGCCGACGGGGGCATAGACCCCGCTCTGGAAGTTGGCCTCGTACTCGTTGCCGAAGATGGCGGGAGCCATGGCGCAGACCCACTTGAAGTCCTTGGGGTTGCCCAGTCCGCAGGCGAGCGCCTGGCGGCCGCCCAGCGAGAAGCCGGCTACGGCACGGCTGGCGGCGTCGGTCTTCACCTTATAGTTGGCTTCGATGAAGGGTTTCACCTCGTTCAGGATCTCCTTGGTCACCAGGTCGGTGTCCATGGCGTTGTACATCTGGGCCTTGCCCTGGCGGATCATCTCCGGATAGGGGTTGGCGTAGGGCATGACCACGATCATCCGTTTGGCCTTGCCCTGGGCGATCAGGTTGTCCAGGATGTTGTTCATGTGGCCCACCTTGAACCAGGTCTCGTAGGTGTCGGTCATGCCGTGGATCAGGTACAGCACGGGGAGTTTCTCGCTGCCGGCAGGGTCGTATCCGGCGGGGGTGTAAACCGTCATGACGCGGTCTATCCCGCAGGTCTCGGAGTGATAGAAGCGGTACGACACTTTCCCGTGGGGGACGTTCTGGATATCCTGCACCGAAGGCTCGGCCCCCCGGACATCGGCCAGGGAGTACTTGAAGCCCTCGTTGGGGAAGATGAGCATGTTGTTGGGGTCTGCGATCTTGGTGCCGTCCACCACGAAGGCATAGGGGTAGATGTCCGGTTTCCCGGGGGTTACGGTGATGCTCCAAACGCCGTTTTCACCCTTGGTCATGGGCGTTTCGGCGGGCAGCATCTGGCAGTCCAGGCTGACTTTCTGCGCCTGGGGGGCCTGGCAGCGGAAGGTGACGGAACCGTCGGCATTGTATTCGGGAGAGACCACGCCGGCAGGGAAAAGCCGGGCCATTACCTGCGGGGTGAGGCGCTGGTTTTCACCCGCCTGGGGCTGGGCATATACATGGAGGCCGGAAAGGAGCAGCGCCGCTGCAAAAAGGGTTCTGATTATGTTTTTCATATCGTATTGGCGCTATTTAGTCTTGGAAAAGAAGTCTCAGGGATTTGTCCAGGAAGTACTTGGCATTCATCCAGGTATGGCCGAACTTGTCGTCGGTGAACACTTTCACGTTCTTGATGCCCTTGCTGTCCAGGAAGTCCATGTAGTCCTTGGCGTTGCCGTAGAGGAAGTCATCCGTGCCCACACCCAGCCAGAAGAGATGGATCTTGTCGTTGATTTCAGGGTCGTCATAGACGTCCGGCAGGGTGGTGCTGGTGAAAGAGCTGTAGGAGCACAGCCAGGAGAACTTGTTCAGGTGCGTCAGGCCGGTGGAAAGGGCCTGGTTGCCGCCGCGGGAGAATCCGCCGATGGCGCGGTGGTCGCGGTCGTTGATGGTGCGGTAGTTCTTCTCCACGAAGGGCAGGAGGTCGTGCATGAGGTCACGGGTGAAGGAGTGGCCGTCCAGGCGCGCCTCGCCGGGTTTGAAGTACTTGGCGGGATTGCCGTAGGGGAGGACGATGATCATCTCCTTGGCGGCTCCCTGGGCGATGAGGTTGTCCAGGATCAGGTTCATCCGGCCCACCTTGAAGTACACTTCCTCCGTGTCCGTGGTGCCGCTGATCAGGTAGAACACCGGGTATTTCTTCTTCTTGTCCAGGTTGTATCTCGGCGGCGTATAGACGATGGCGTTGCCCCAGGTTCCCAGGCTCTCGGACCAGTAGTTCACATAGTCCACGCTGCCGTGGGGAACGTCCTTGAGGGCGTGGATCAGGGGTTCACCCGTTCCGCGCACGTCCACGATGCTGTTCTTGAAGGTCTCGTTGGGGAACCAGTCCGGGTTCAGCGGGTCCATCACCTGCACCCCGTCCACGTCGAAGCTGTAGGGGTACATGTCCGGGGCCACGGGGCCCAGGGTGATGCTCCAGAGACCGTTTTCGCCCTTGGTCATTTCCTTGGTTCCGGCGAACTGGGTGTTCACCTTCACCATCTTGGCGTTGGCGTCCTGGTAATTGAAGGTGACGGTGTTGTCGGGGTTCACCACGGGGGAGGAAACCTGGGCGCCCATGCCCCGGCCGCCGCCGAATCCCGGCCAGCCGCCGGTGCGGCCCTGGTGCTTGATGGTCAGGACCACCTTGCCGGTTTCGGGACCGCGGACCACCTTCATCCACATCTCTGCGGTGACCTTGGTGCCCGTGCCCATCTCGGTGAGCTTGGCTTCGATGCCCGGCTCGCCTTCGCCTACGAGGTCTGCCTTGGTGAGTTCACCGGCCCAGAGGACGGGACCGTAGCTGTGGTTGATCACCCAGTAGCCCGGGTCGATGCCTTCGAACACGTATTCGTCCACGCCTTCCTTGATCATCACGCGCTTGGTGTCCTGGTTGTCACGGCCGTAACCGCCGCCGCGCTGACCGGGCGTGCGCTTGTTGATCTCCACCTCGCCGCCGGTGCCGTTGACGGCCTCGCTGCGCTCACGGTAGAAGTCCAGGCCGGAGTCGAAGGATTCCACCTCGAAGTAGTATTCGGGGGCGGTGTTCAGGCTGTGGAGGCTGAGCTGGTTGTTATCATAGACGATGTAGCTGTTGTAGAGCTTGTCCGGCTCTATGCCGTAGCGGACGATATAGCCGTCGGCTCCGGGGACGGGATCCCACAGGAGGCTGGCCTCGCGGCGGTCTTCGGGATTGCGGACCACCTTCACGCCGCCCTGCTTCACGGAACCTGCGCTGTATGGATTGCCGAACACGCGGAGGTCTTTCACGCTGAATTTGGCGCCGTCATGGCATTCGCGGGCATTGACCAGTTTCACATAACGGGCCTGGACCGGGGCCTTGAGCTCCGTGTAGTCGTGGTGGAAGTCCAGCTTGTTATTGCTCTTGTCAATGATCCGGGTCCAGTTTTCTCCGTCCATGGAAACTTCCACGGTGAAGCACTGGTAGTATTCGGGAAGGGCAGGTGCCGGGGCACCGGGAGCGGCGAACCCGCCGCGGGCGGGCGTATTCGCGCCGATATGGTCGAAGTTGCACTGGATGGCGTAGATGTCGGCCACTTTGCCCAGGTCTACCTGGAAGAACTCGCCGGGATCGCCGGTCCGGGCCACCCAGTTGGTGAGGAAGTTCTCGTCCACGCCATTGGCGGGCACGTTGTCTTCAAAGGTAGAGGAAACCGTCACTTTCTTCTTGAGGGAGAGGAGTTTCCAGCCGGTCCAATTGTGATCTACGGCGTCGGTGCGGGTGCCCGGCCAGTACTGCGGATAGTCGCCGAACTCCACGTTGGAATGCATCACGCCTTCCTCGTCCACGGCGGTGGGGAAGATGGCCAGTTCCGAGCCGCGCCCGGCGTCACCGTAGCTGGCGGGAATCATGCAGATGGTCCACAGCTGCCCGTTCTTGTCGTGGAAGGTGCTGCCGTGACCGGCGCCCACGGCAAAGCCGGTGGTCTTGAAGGTGAGGGGGTTGTGCTCTGAGTAGGTGAACGGGCCCATGGGGCTGTCGGCCACATACACGCCATGCGAGTAGGAAAGGAGTTCCAGGCCGATGGCGGCATACTGGAGATAGTATTTCCCGTTGTGCTTGGTCATCCAGGGACCTTCGATCCAGGGATATTCCTCTTCGTAGTAGGGACGGCGGCCGTTGAAGATGGACCAGATGACGTCGCCGGTGGTGCGCTTCTCGAAACCGTGGTTGCGGTAGTCGGAGAAGAACAGGATCTCGGGACCGGCAATCTCCTTGAAGGTCTTCTTGTCCAGTTCCACCACCTTGAAAGGCATCAGCTGCGACCAGCCGTAATAAAGGTACAGCCGGCCGTCGTCGTCCACGAACATGTTGGCGTCGCCGTAGCGGTCACTGTCAAAGGTGCCCACCTGTTCCCAGGTGCCGGCCTTGGGATCCGTGGCCTTGTACACGTTCTTGTTGTTCATGGAGCAGCCGTACAGCTGGCCGTCCATTTCCACCACGGACACCACGCCGCCCGGATAATTGGGGGCATCGACGTAGGTCCAGTCTTTGAAGTCGGGGGACCACCAGTATCCCTTTCTGTGGGAGACAAACAGGTAGTAGTCGTCCTGGTAGATGAGGACGACGGGTTCGCCTCCGCGGTAGCTCCGCTCTCCGGGGACCACCAGGTCCAGCGGATTGCAGAAGGTGTTCTTTTCCTGGCTCATGGCCGGAAGGGCCAGCAGCAGGGTCAAAGCCGCCAATGCGGCACGTTTCAAGCCTTTCATGTGCATCATGTTATAAGGTTTATTTTAGTGCGTCAGGGTCTTTGTAGCGGATATATACGCCGTAGTCATATACAAAGCGGTTCAGCTGGGGATTGCCCTCGTTCACCTGGCCTTTGCGCTTGCCGGAAAGCACTTCCAGGGCCATTTTGCGCTCGTCCAGCACGCGCTGAAGGGTTTCGGGGTTGTCGCCGTGGTAGTGGCCCGGATAGAGTTTGTCGATTCCGTTTTTCTGCATGTACTCCGCCGCCCGGGTGCAGGTTTTCACCAGGGTGCTGAAGGGGCCGGAGAACAGCAGCAGGTTGGTGGAGCCGAAGGCGTCTCCGCTGAAGCCGTAGTGGCGCTCCTTGTCGAAGAAGGTGATGGAACCGGGGGTGTGGCCGGGGGTGTGGAGCACCTCGATCTGCCGGCCGCCCAGGTCGATCACATCCCCGTCGGAGAGGTAGTGGACCTTGCCGGAGTAATCCTTCAGGCTGCCGCGGGCGATGGCGGTGTCGGCCTCGTGCATCCAGAACTCGGGGAAGCAGCGCACGCCGCCAACGTGGTCTCCATGGCCGTGGGTGACGGCCATCATGACCGGCTTGTCGGTGAGGGCGGCCACCAGTTTGTCCAGGTTGCGCACCTGCGTGCCGGCGTCGATCACCAGCGCCTTGTCATTTCCTTCCACCACGTAAATGGACTCGTTGTACACCAGGTGGCCGTTGCCTTCCCAGGTGTGTTCGTCTATCTGGCGGAACACCACGTCCTGGTCCCGCAGCACCCATTTCTCCGCGTAGTTCTTGCGGTATTTTTCGGCCTGGGCGGCATTCCAGACCACGATGGCGCTGCCGTTGCGGAAATAAGTGTCCAGCACGGGATGCTCCAGTCCGGAGGGCTCGGTGCGGGCGGTGCCGTTTTCCATCTGGTCCAGCAGCGCCTGCATGTCCCTCAGGTAATCCATGCCCAATCCCTTGCCCTTAGGCGTGTCCAGCCAGTCTTTCTGCCAGTAGTGGCCGCCGAAGATCTGCAGTTTGTCCAGGTTAACCCCGTTGGCCGGATCTTCCAAGTAACTGATTAGGTGAGGAACCGCGGAGACATAGCTGTAGAATCCGTCCTCGTTGAAAATCCAGACACCGTGGCCGGAGCCGAAGCTGTCGCCCGTGAACAGAAGGTCGTGGCCCTTCAGGTAGAAGGCCATGGAGCCGGGGGTGTGGCCGGGTGTGGCGATGGCTTCCACGCTAAGGCCGCCCAGGTCGAACACGTGACCCTCGCGGATAAAGGAGCGGCGCTCTTCGGGGATGCGGTCCAGATATCGGCCGAAGTCTGCCTGGGTTAGGGCGAAACGGGCCTGAGGCATCTCCAGCAGGGCGGGCAGCATGCCGGTATGGTCTCCGTGGCTGTGGGTGAAGGTAACTGTGACGGGCTTGTCTGCCACCCGCTCCCGGATGAGGGTGCGGAGGGACTGGTCGGCGTTGTCAGCCCAGTTAATGGGGTTGGAGAGGTCTATGACCAGCGCCTCTTTTTCGCCCACGACGAGGTAGATGTCCGAGCAGTTGTTGAAGTGGGTCTTGTTCCCCTGTTCGTCAAAAGCTTCTCCGGCGGGATTGGCGGAGTTGTAGTCCTGGATGTGATAGACATGGTCCTGGATCACCGATACGGTGTAGGGGCCCAGTTCGATGTCTTTGGGGCCCGCGCAGCACACGGCAAGCATGGCGGCGGAAAGGATGGGGAGGAGGGTTTTCGTCTTCGTCATAAACATGTGGTTATCGTTCTAACAAAATTACGAAAAACCCCGGTCCCGTCCTTTCGCAGGCAGACCATTTTATTTTATTTTTGGTTCAAGCCCGGGAGCAAGTGCCCCCGGACTGCAAAAGAGGCGTCAGGATTGAAAGAATCCCATCCCGCTCAGGAAGGCGTCCAGGGTGTTTCCGGAGAGGAGGCTGTCGTTGCCAGAGTCAGGTGTTTGGGGATCATCACTAAATTTTATTTATCCCGAGAATATAAGTATTTTTCTTTTTCTACAACAGTAGGTAACAAAAAATGTGTATCTTTGCGCCCTTTTCATTGTGAGTGTGATGGCCAAAATGCATGTAGACAAACGGCGTTATATCGGTTACGCAGCGGGTATCGTTGCCGGCGTCTCCTATGGAACAAACCCGCTCTTTGCAAAACCGCTGATGGAAAGCGGCGTTCCCGTCATGGTGATGCTGTTTTTCCGCTATGGTTTGTCGGCCTGTATCCTTGCCCTCTGGATGCTTTTCAGGAAAGAATCTTTCCGGGCGGGGAAGCGCGAGTTGGGGCTTCTGCTTGTCCTGGGCATCCTGTTTTCCTTCAGCAGCCTTTTCCTTTTCAGTTCCTACGCGTTCATCCCTTCGGGGCTGGCCACGACGCTGGTGTATCTGTATCCGGTGCTCGTCGCCCTTATCATGGTCCTGCTTCGCTTTTATCCCAGCTGGCAGACGTGGCTGTCCATCTTGGCCACTTTCGGCGGAATCGTCCTGCTGTCCCAGCCTTCGGCCGGGGCCCAGATCCGTCTTCCGGGGATTATCCTGGCAGTTTTGTCGGCCCTCAGCTACGCCTTCTATCTGGTCATTGTGAACCGGAGCAAACGCATCAAGCATGTCTCCGAGCACACGCTCACGCTGTATGCCCTTGTCACGGGAACGGCCCTGTTTGCCGTTATCCGGCTCTGTCAGGGCGGAAGTATGGTGGAAGGTATCGACTCCGCTGCCGATTGGGGAAATCTGCTGGGACTTGCCGTTGTGCCCACCATGATCTCCCTGCTCACGCTGGCCATTTCTTCCCGCTATATCGGCCCCACCAAAACCTCTGTGCTGGGAGTCTTTGAGCCCTTGACCGCCATCCTGATAGGGACGGTCCTGTTCGGAGAGCCGCTTACCCTGAAAATGGCGGTGGGAATCTTGATCTGCGTTGCGGCAGTGCTCTTTATGATACTAAGGCCCGCGAAGAGATCCTGATTGCGCAAGTATGGAAAGAAGCAACAATACAAAAACGCTCATTCTCCTTCACCTGGCGGTATTCCTTGCCGGATGGACGGGGATTTTCGGCCGGCTGATTTCCCTTGGCGGCCTGCCGCTGGTGTGGTACAGGATGGCTGTCAGCGTGATTACGCTCACACTTGTGATGCTGTTTCTGAGGAGATTGCATGTCCCCAAGGGAAGGAATCTGTACAGGATTTGCGGCTGCGGTTTTATCCTGGCCATGCACTGGGTGGCTTTCTATGCCAGTATCCAGTCTTCGAACGTGTCTGTGGGCGTCGCCTGCATTGCGACAACCAGTTTCTTCACGGCCTTGCTGAACATTTTCTTCAACCGGAAGGAAGCCTCCTGGAAGGAATTCGTTATCAGTTTCATCTCCATCGTCGGCGTCCTCCTGATCTTCAGCCTGGATGTCCGCTACCGTCTGGGCATCGCCCTCGGCCTGCTTTGCGCTTTCGCCTATGCCGTTTTCTCGCTGCTGCACATCCGGACTGCCGAAAAAACGGGGGAAGACAGCGCCACCATGCTGCTTTACGAGCTTGTGGGCGGATTCCTTTTCCTGACAATCTTCATCCCTGCTTTCATCAAGCTCCAGCCTCAGGAGACGATCATTCCAGGCAAGGCCGATATCCTCTGGCTGATTCTCCTGGGCTCGGTCTTTACCATCCTGCCATTCCTGCTTCAACTGCATGCGCTGCGCCGCCTGTCGGCGTTTACCGTGAATCTGGCCTATAATCTGGAGCCTGTGTACAGCATTGCCTTCGCCGCCGTTCTGTTCGGAGAACTTCAGGAGGTGAACTGGTCTTTCTGGCTGGGCATATCACTGATCATTGTTTCAGTGCTGATTCAGACCGTCCGGGTTAGGAACAGAAGGCCTTCCACGGGATAGATGCTCGTGATCTTTCCCGCATGAGTTCAGGAGATGAGCTCTTCCCCACTTACAGCAGTTTCACCGCTATGGCTGCGCATGCCTCGGCATCGGCCAGGGCATGGTGATGCTGCGTCAGGTTATACCCGCAGGCTGCGGCCACCGTCTGGAGCTGGTGATTCGGGAGCCGGTGCCCGTAATGCTGCCTGGACGCCGCCAGCGTATCGTAAAACACATAATCCGGATAATCCATCTGATACACCTTGTGCACCGCCTTAAGGCAGCCTTCGTCGAACCTAGCATTATGCGCCACCAGCGGAAGGCCTTCGATCTTGGGCGCAATCTTGGCCCAAACCTCCGGAAACACCGGCGCATCTTCCGTATCCCGGGCCGACAGCCCGTGCACCCGCTGGCAGAACCACTGATAGTATTCCGGCTCGGGGTGGATGAGGCTATAGAACGAGTCCGCTACCTCCCCGCCGCGCACAATCACCACGCCCACGCTGCACACGCTGCACGGCTGCTCGTTGGCCGTCTCAAAATCTATCGCTGCAAAATCTGTCATAGTCCGTAGTTTTTATACTGTTGAAGGGTGCAACTATTCCAGAACTTTCACAAAAGTCTCCGGCAAACACACATTTTCCAGTCCAATCGCCTTAGCGAACAGGGGCGCTATTTCTTTGTCACGGAATCCGGCGATGCCGCAGCCGATGCGGGTGACGTAAAAGAATAATTCGGGATGATCCGCTACAAAAGTGATGAATTCATCCACATACGGTTTGATGGTTTCCACGCCGCCCTGCATGGTGGGAATGGCATAGCTTTGTCCCTGAAGGCCGACTCCACAACCCATTATGGCGCCGAACTTCTTAAATGCCACGTATGCCGCCCCGCCGCCATGCATACCGGCGAGGTTGCTGCCGAACACGAAAACCTCATCGGCCTTAAGCTGAGTGATGAATTCCGGCGTAAAGTCCGGACGCTCGATGTCTTTATACGTTCTCATTTTCCTCCTTTTCTTATTCCTCGTTAACCATCCTTAAAAAAATATATCCGCGTAAGATATGCCGAAGAAACAATTGTACCCTACTACTTCGTCCACATCATGCCATTTGACAAAACATAGCTACCTCGCCGCCCTGGTGTTCACCTTCTTCCCATCGCGGTCCCAGGTGTAAATCCATGCCCCATTCCGGGAAGTGAAGGTCTCCCCGGAAACACCGGTGACCTCGCCGACAGACGATGCGCTCAGCGTCTTGTACCGCTGCCCTTCGCTGTCGTACAGATAAATCCAGCTACCGTTCTGTGACACGAAAAAGTCGGAGCTGAAGCCCTTTACAATGCCTACGTTACTGACGCTGAGCGTCTTGTACCGATGGCCGGAATCGTCATACAGATACACCCAGCTGCCGCTGGTCTCCACGCTGGAAATCTTGTGCGCACCGGCAAGCAGTGCCAGCGCAATAGTCAAAATACTGAGAATCTTACCCATAACTCTACAAAAATAACGTTTTTCGGTGAATAGACTCACAAATGGCAGGCAATTCGGGAAATAATTGTATATTAGTATTCCCTTATCTTTGGTTAAATGCAATTATTTTATTAACTTTAAGGGAGTTAAATTATTACCATGGCATTTTTAACCGAGAAGCAACTATCCGGAATTTTCGAATAGTTCAACAAGAAGGTTCCAGCAAGGTTAATCGCGAAGTTACCGGCATTTTATGCTTAAATCAACGACAGGGGACTATGAATCAGCGCAATTTAAACCGCTTCCTCAGGGAGCTCACTCCTGAAATCCTGGCCTATCTCTTCCCGGGTATGGCCTTCGGGGAAACGTACTTGGCGGAGCCGCCTATTCTGGACGGCGCCCTACACGAGCCGTCGGCCATGTACAATATGATGCCGGAGGCCAGTTTTGAAGCGGATCGCGAATCTGCCGCAATTCCTATGCAGCGGCGGGAACACAAGCCTCTGCTCAGGAAGCGCATCCTTGTCAGCCGCCAAAGCGCGGTGGAGGCTCCTGCGGCCGAACCGGATACCGAGGCTTTGGATCCCCGGACAGAGGAAATCCTTTCCGAAATCCGCCGCCTGCAGGAAAAGTACGGGGTGAGCATCGAGGAACTGGAGATACTTCTGGGCTACACGGTTAAACTGAGTCCGCTCCGTATAGGCCGAAGCGGAAAAATCATCCTGGCGGACTATGACGGGGCCGAGGTAAAGATGCCCAACATCTCCAAGGCCCTGTATTTCCTGTATCTCCGTCACCCGGAGGGCCTGCGCTACAAGGATATCGCCGACCACAAAGACGAACTGCTGCATCTGTACAGCGGCATTACCGGACGGGACGACCCGGCAGAGATAGAAAAGAGCATCGACCTTCTGGCAGACCCTTTCGGCAATGCCCTTAACGTAAACGCTTCCCGTATCAAGACGGCTTTCCGTAATGTGGTGAGCGACCGCATCGCCCGGTTCTATTACCTCAGCGGTGGGGCGGGGGAGTTGAAAAAGGTCCCGTTGGACCGGGACCTGGTAATCTGGGAGTATTAAGGGCCTAGTCCCCTTCGAAGAGGTCTTTCATGGCCATCGGCTCTTCCAGGCACGCACTCATGGCCGCGAACTTCCTCCCGGCTTTGCGGAAGCGGACCGACATCTTGCATACGCCTTCGGCCGTGGCATCAAAGTTAAGGGCGTTGTCTATATTTAGGTCCCTGGCCACTTCCACGGCATCCTGATTCGCGCCGATGTAGGCAAAGGTCCAGCCTTTTTCCCGCAGGCGTGAGATGAGGGCTTTCACCGCCTTGCCGGAGTATTCCTCCGATGCGTTCTCATAGCCGTCCGTGATGATGGTGGCCATTACTCGGTCGTCGGCCGAAATCTGTCCTTCAAGCTCGTTCAAGGTCTTTCCCATGGCATCGTACAGGGGCGTGCAGCCGCCGGGGCGGTAGTCCTTCTGCGTGAAGTCTCCCACTTTCCCGATGGGCAGGCGGTCCCGGCGTGTCTTGATGCCAGCGATGCCGTTGCCCTCGAAGGTGACGATGGAGACATAGTGCTGCTGGTCCGGGAATTCTTCCTGATTCTTGCGGATGCCGGAAAGGACTTCGTTGATGCCGCTGAGGGCCTGGTCATAGATGGCGGTCATGCTGCCGCTTTCGTCAAGGATGATTACGTTGTAGATGTTCATGGCTACGTGTGTGTTGGTTTCCGGGAACAAAGGTAAGCCCTTCCGCCCGGGAGACGAAATGCATGAAAGCCTTTCATGTGCTGCAAATATTTTGGGCTTTTGTCTGGGATTGACAAAACGATGTTGTAAATTTGGCATGTAAATCCAGAATCAGATGAAAGTTGAAGAGGCAATGGTCTGGCTGCTCTCCACGGAGGGCCACGGAATGACCGCTGAAACGCTGGCCGAGCAGATTAACCTGCGTCGGCTGCATCGCCGTAAAGACGGCCAGCCGGTGAACACTTCGCAAATCTGGGCGGTCGTGTTCCGCTACCCCGAGATGTTCGTCCGGGATGGTCGGCTGATCAGGTTGATGGTGTGATCAGTTTTAATTTTTTTTATTGAGGGATATCCGACGAAAAAAGTTAAATTTGTAAATTGCAAGATTCCGATAATTCAACATTATAAGAAACTATGACGCCAGAAGAAAA
>CAMHST010000014.1 GCA_946187865.1 uncultured Bacteroidales bacterium | reverse complement strand
TCGCCAACATGAAGAACTCCCAGTTCGCCCAGCCGCTCTTCGAGTTCTCCGGCGCCTGCGCCGGCTGCGGTGAGACCCCGAACATCAAGACCATCACCCAGCTGTTCGGCGACCACATGATGATCGCCAACGCCACCGGCTGCTCCTCCATTTACGGCGCCTCCTTCCCGGCCAGCCCGTACTGCACCAACGCACACGGTCACGGTCCGGCCTGGCAGAACTCCCTCTTCGAGGACTTCTGCGAATTCGGCCTGGGCATGAAGCTGGGCTCTGACCGCGCCCGCGAGACCGTATGCCGCATCATGAAGGAAGCCCTGGACTGCACGTGCTGCACGCAGGAGATCAAGGCCCTGGCCGCGAAGTGGCTGGAAGCCCCCAAGGATCCCGCCGTCACCCGCGAGGTGGCCGACAAGATTGTCCCCCTGGCAGAGGAATGCGGCTGCGACACTTGCAAGAAACTCCTGGAATACAAGCACTTCATCCCTGCCCGCAGCCAGTGGATCTTCGGCGGTGACGGTGCCTCCTACGATATCGGCTACGGCGGCCTGGACCACGTGCTGGCCAGCGGCGAGAATGTGAACATCCTGGTCCTGGACACCGAGGTGTACTCCAACACCGGCGGCCAGAGCTCCAAGGCCACTCCGGTAGGCGCCATCGCCAAGTTCGCCGCTTCCGGCAAGAAGATCCGCAAGAAGGACCTGGGCATGATGGCTATCAGTTACGGCTATGTATATGTAGCCCAGGTGGCCATGGGTGCCAGCCCGGTACAGTATTTCAACGCCATCAAGGAGGCCGAGGCCTATGACGGCCCGTCCCTGATCATCGCCTACAGCCCTTGTATCAACCATGGCCTCAAGGCCGGCATGGGCCTGAGCCAGAAGGAAGAGAAACTGGCCGTAGAGTGCGGTTACTGGCATCTGTACCGTTACAACCCGGCGCTGGAAGGCACGGACAAGAATCCGTTCACCCTGGACAGCAAGGAACCCGACTGGAGCAAGTTCCAGGACTTCCTCAAGGGAGAGGTCCGCTTTGCCTCCCTGTACAAGTTGTTCCCGGACCAGGCCGATGAACTCCTGTCCAAGACAGAGGAATTCGCCAAGGTCCGCCTGAACACCTACAAACGCCTGGCTGGCAAATAGCGTATAAGTTACCTATTACTGATTGAAGAGAAAACTTCCGGGGGCAAAGGAAAGGCCGATGCCCCCGGAAGTTTTCTTTTCTTATTTGGAAAATACACTCGAGAAGGCGTTGTTGGCCAGATCGTACGCATCCTGGATACGGCGCGCATAGCCCAGGAACAACTCCCCGGTCTTGGTGAGTTCCAATGCGGGAGAGCGCTGAAAGAGCGGGAAACCCAGCTGCGCTTCCAGACGAGAAATCTGCTGGCTTACAGCCGGCTGGGTTACGCCCAGTTCCCGGGCGGCAACGGTAAAACTCCCCGTACGGACCACGGTGAGAAACGTGACAATAAGCGGATCGGACAACATGATTCAGCCTGTTTTTTGCATACAAAGTTGCGTGAAATTATAGAAAATTGCAACATTTATTATAATTCGTGTTAAATTTATCGAAAAGCGATAAATTTTCTGGCAATTTCCTTGCATATAAAAAAAAGATATATTAGTTTTGCAAACGGTAAAACTTTTTAACAAACTATAAGATGAAGAAAGCATTCCTTACCATTGCGCTTCTGGCCGCCGCGGCAGCCATGGCCCTGGCGCAGCAACCCACCCGCGAACAGCTGGAGGCAGCCATTGCCCAGATGCCCCAGATTCCCAACACGGACCAGGTCCGTATCGGCCATCTGGACAACGGGCTCACCTATTATATCCGGCACAACGAACTGCCCAAAGGCCGAGCAGAATTCTATCTGGCCACCAATGTAGGCGCCATTCAGGAAGAGTATCCGGCCCAGGACGGCCTGGCCCACTTCCTGGAGCACATGTGCTTCAACGGCACCGAGCATTTCCCGGACAAGGGCATCCTGGATTACCTCCGCTCCATCGGCGCCGAATTCGGCCGCAACATCAATGCATCTACCGGTTTCGAAGAGACCCAGTACATGCTCAACAACATCCCTGTAGAGCGCGCAAGCGTCGTGGACAGCTGCCTGATGATCCTGTGCGACTATTCCCACTTCGTGCTCAACCACCCCTCAGAGATTGATGCGGAGCGCGGTGTCATCATCGAAGAGCGCCGCCAGCGCCGTACGGCCCAGTGGCGTTCCATGGAGCGCTCCCTCCCCTATTATTTCGGTGAGGACAGCCCCCTGGCACAGTGCACCCTCATCGGCCTGCAGGAGCACCTGGAAACCTTCAAACCGGAAAGCCTCACCAGCTTCTACGAAACCTGGTACCATCCCGGCAACCAGGCCGTAATTGTGGTGGGCGATGTGGATGTGGACCGCACGGAAGCCAAGATCAAGGAAATCTTCGGCGTCATTCCCGCCAAGGAGAATCCCCTTCCCAAGCCCATCCAGCACATTGCAGACCACAGTGAGCCCCGCGTAGGCATCATCACGGACCCGGAGACCACCAGCCCCAGCATCGAGCTCATCTGGCACTCCGAGGCCCTTCCCGAGAGCATCAACGCCACCGCCACCGGCGTCCTGACCAACCTGGTGGAAAGCCTCATCGCTCAGGTGGCCTCCGAGCGTTTCAACGACATCACCTCCAAGCCCGGCTCGCCCTATCTGAGCGGCAGCTACGGCTTCAGCGACCTTATCTATGAAGACATCGAGGCCGTCATGGCCGACGTATCCCTGCGCGAAGACAACATCCTGGGCGGCTTCAAGGACTTCTACACGGAGATCGTCCGCCTGTCCCGCTTCGGCATCACCGACGCCGAGTTCGACCGCGCCAAAACCGACTACCTGTCCTATCTGGAGGCCCGTGCCAACCGCGCGGAGACCCGCCAGAACGACCAGTTCATCTCTTCCATCATCCAGAACTTCTTTGACAAGGAGCCGCTGCTGGAGCCCAAGGACGAATACGAGATGACCCAGATGCTCCTGTCCCAGATCAACGCCCAGGTGGTGAACCAGATTCTGGCCCAGGCCACCAGCGGACAGAACCTGGTGGTGCTGTACATGGGTCCGGAGAAAGCGGGCATTGCCACCCCTACCGCCGCCGAGCTCACTGCAGCCATGGCCGAAGTGGAGGCTTCCGACATCACCGCCCCCGAAGGCGAGGACATTCCGGAAGCTTTCCTGGATCCCGCCGCGCTCAAGGGCTCTCCTGTCGTCAAGACCGGAAAGACCATTTACGATGCAACGGAATGGACCCTCGGCAACGGTGTCAAGGTTATCGTTTATCCCACCCAGCTCCAGAAAGACAACATCAGCTTCAACCTGGTCAAGGACGGCGGCATGAGCCTGGTCCCCACCGAAGACATGGATTCCTTCGACAGCAACCTGATGAGCCTGTTCCAGAGCAACTCCGGCGTGGCCGGCTTCCCCGGAACCACCGTCCGCAAGATGCTCACCGGCAAGAACCTGAGCGTGAGCCCTTACTTCGACCAGCTCCAGAACGGTATTAACGGCAGCACCACGGTCAAGGATCTGGAAACGGCCCTGCAACTGGTATACCTTACCTTCACCCAGCCCCGCTTCGACGAGGAAGAGTGGCAGAACGGGATCGTCCAGATCCAGTCCGTCCTCCCGAACCTGGTCAACCAGCCCAACTACAAGCTGCAGCAGGAACTCTACAAGACCATCTACGACAGCCCTCGCCGTAAGATGATCTCCCAGGAGACCCTGGAGAAGGCTTCCCTGGCCACCTACGAGAAGAACTACAGGAAACTCTTTGCCGATGCCGCCGGCGCCACCATGGTGTTCGTGGGCGATGTAGACCCTGAGGTCCTGAAGCCGCTGGTAGAGAAATATATCGGTTCCCTGCCCGCCGGCAAGGCCCCGCTGAAGTGGATCGACACCAAGGAAGACATCCGCAAGGGCAAGATCGAGAACGTCTTCTCAGTAGACATGCAGACGCCCAAGAGCACCGTCCTGCAGGTTTACACGGCCGACATGCCTTATTCCTATGAGGCTTCCGCCGCCCTCTCCGCCATCTCCTACATCCTGGACATCCGCTATACCAACAGCCTCCGCGAGGAGGAAGGCGGCACCTACGGCGCTTCTACCGCAGCCAACATGACCCGTCTGCCTAATCCCAGCGCCATCATCCAGGTGGTCTTCGAATGCCGTCCCTCCATGTGCGACAAGCTTCGCCAGCTGGCCATTGACGGCATGAAAGACCTGGCCAAGAACGGCCCCACCGACGAAGAGTTCAACAACGCGAAGCTGAACCTCCAGAAGAACATTCCCGAGAGCCGTCAGAACAACAGCTGGTGGCGGAACGGCATCGAGATTCACGAGCAGTTCGGTGAAGACCGCGACGCCGCCTACGAGGCAGCCGTGAACGGTCTCACCAAGGCCCAGCTCCAGAAGCTCCTGCAGGAGATCATCGCCTCCGACAATTTCATCGAGCTGGTGATGAAACCCGCCAACGCCACCGAGGCCGAATAGTGGCCTACACTACTACAAAAACAGGCTGTGACGCATTGTCACAGCCTGTTTTTTTTAAAGACTCAGAGAGGAATTAGGCCTCGCTGATGGCTTCGTTCGGGCAGGTGCCTTCGCATGCACCGCAATCGATGCACTCGTCAGCGTTGATAACATAGGAGCCTTCTCCCTCGGAGATGGCGCCCACAGGACATACATCGGCGCAGGACCCGCAGGAAACGCAGATGTCGGGATTGATCTTTCTTGCCATAGTTTTTATCGTTTTGTTGTTGTGTGTCTATAGTGACACGCAAATTTAGGCATTAAATTTGATTTTAAAAATAACAGTCATTAACTTTGTAGCATGAGAATCATGATTTGGACATTCATTCTGGCCGCCTCCCTTATCTCTTGCGGCTCTCGGACAGCAAATAGCGCGCCAATCGTAGAACTGGCGGCCAACTATACCATCGGCCTTCCCGAATCCCCGGCAGAAGGAGATGTCGTCTTCGACAAAATGGTCCACGACTTCGGCGATGTCAGCGTAACGGACGGCCCCCTGAGCTGCTCGTTCACCGTGACCAACAACGGGAAGGAGCCTGTAGCCATCTTCGAGGTGGTCTCCTCCTGCGGCTGCACGGATGTAACCTGGACGCGGGAGCCCCTGCAGCCGGGAAAAAGCGGCACCATATCGGCCACATTCAAAAACGAGGACGGCCCCTACCCCTTCGACAAAACACTTACCGTCTATATTTCGGGGCAGCGAAAACCGGTGATCCTGCGGCTTAGAGGCGTTGTCCACGAGAAAAAGAAATCCCTGAGCGAGCTCTACGGAGCACAAAAGCTCGGGGATTTTGGTCTGAAGACGCGCAGTTTCAAAGCTTCGGACCCGCTGAAACAGGGCCTGACAATTACGGAATCGGCCACGGTGGCCAACCTGGGGAAAAAGCCCCTGCAGGTAGATTTCACGGACGTATCTCCGCAGCTGAGCGTGAGCGTGTCGCCCAATCCCATTCCCGCGGGAAGCACGGCCTCTGTCAGTTTTACCATCACCGCCGACGCCTCCCTCTACGGAAAGAACACCTATGTGGCTACGCCCGTCCTTGACGGGAAAAAGGCCGCCGCTCCCCTGAGCATCTGGGCGGCCACCCGGGAGAATTTCGACAGCTGGAGCGAGCAGCAGCGCAACGACGGCGCCATCCCCGTATTCGACAACAGCACGGCCAATTTCGGCATCGTGAAAGCCGGAGACCCCGTAGAAATCACTTTCAACTGCACCAACCGGGGCAAAAGCAAGTTCCATATCTTCAAGGCAGACCCTGAATTCCCCCAGCTCAAGGTGCTGGACATCCAGGACGCCGAAGCCGGTAAAAAAGGAAGCGTCCGGGTTTCCCTGGACACTTCTTCACTGGAAAAAGGCGAGACGGTCATTATGCTCACCCTTACCACCAATGCGCCGCTGAGGCCGCTGGTGAATCTTTTCGTGGCGGGGGAAATCCGTTAATCCCCCTATTGGCCAACTTCGCCGCAGAAAATCATCTTCAGGGAGGATTCCCGTCCCAGTTCATCCGTGACGCGGAGCAGCAGCTCATGCGTAGCGGCCTTGTTGCCTTTGTCGGCATAGATCTTCAGGTTGTACAGGATTTCCTCGAAATCCAGGACGCAGCTTTCCTGCCCGGCGGGAGAGCCGGTGAAGAGTTTGAGCGGGGATGATTCCCCGGACAGGACATCGATACAACCGGCCGCATTGACGGCACTGCGGTCCTTGAGCCATTTGACGAAATCCGCCGAAGGAGAATCTACCTTAAGAAGGATAGAGGCAATCCGGCCGGGCGCAACTACCCGTACATTCTTGAAGCGGGCATAGTTGGCCAGCGACACGGGGACCTCCGGGTTTTTGTTTTCCCACTGGAAAGAGGGGCCCGGGGTAACACGGATACTGACGGTCTGGGTGGTGCGGTATTCCGACTGGTCCACAACATCCACCTGGAAACGCACAACTGCATCTGCATTGGTAAGGTCTTCCCCGCTGGTGAGCAGGGTGACCAGCCGGGTGATGTTCAGCTCCAGGGGGTCTTTGCTGCCCCGGATGGCAGTTCCGGCCTTGGCGGTCACTCTCCCGGAGACAAAGGCCTGTGCCACGGAGGCGTCGTCGATCATATCCAGCACCAGCGTGCTGCTGTTGCGGTTGGCCGCAATGCCGATGATTTTCCTGGCCCCGGCGGTAATGAAATCCGGATTGCCGGAGGGCAGCGACACCGTAACCATATCTATCCCGTTAAGGGCGCTCACCGTAATGCTGCTTTCTTTGGCGGGGGCATATTCCAGCTGGGAGAAATAAGGGTCTTCTCCCGTGATGACAGGCTTGTTCTGAAAACCGTCGCCCACCTTGCCGCAGGCGGCTGCGAGCACCAGGACTGACAGAAGAGAAAAGAAACGTTTCATAGCTTTCACGATTAATTGCGAGTGCAAATCTAACAAATATCGTGCAAACACACAAAAATTGCTTAAGTCCTTACTTTTGCTTAAATTTGCAAGATAGGAGTACTGTATATATGGCAGAAATTAAGAACAACCAATACGACGATAACGCCATCCAAACCCTGGAATGGAACGAGCACATCCGCCGCAGGGCGGGCATGTACATCGGCCGTCTGGGCAACGGAGACCGGCAGGGAGACGGAATCTATGTGCTGCTGAAAGAAATCATCGACAATTCCATCGACGAGTTTTCCATGGGATTCGGCAAGCGCATAGACATCGCCATCGAGGACCGCACCGTTACCGTAAGGGACTTCGGCCGCGGTATTCCGCTGGGCAAGGTGGTGGACGCCACTTCCAAACTGAACACAGGCGGCAAGTTCGACGACACCAACTTCAAGAAATCGGTGGGCATGAACGGTGTGGGCACCAAAGCCGTCAATGCCATGTCGTCAGACTTCTACGTAGCTTCCTACCGCGACGGACAGTGCTCCTACGCCCGTTTCTGCCGCGGCGTGCTTCAGGAAAGCGCCATTACGGATTCCACGGAGAAAAACGGAACCTTCATCCGCTTCACCCCGGATCAGGACATGTTCGGAGACTTCTCCTTCCACATGGAGTTCGTGGAATCCATGGTCAAGAACTACTCCTACCTGAAAAAGGGCCTCACGCTGGTGCTCAACGGAGAGTCCTACAAAAGTGAGAACGGCCTGCTGGACCTGGTCACGGAGAACATGAGCGAAACGCCCCTGTATCCGCTGATCCACTTGGAGGGGGAAGACATCGAGATCGTCCTCACCCACGGCAACAGCTACGGAGAGAACATCGCCACCTTTGTCAACGGCCAGAACACCCGGGACGGCGGTACGCACCTGGCCGCATACCGGGAGGCCATCGCCAAGACATTCAAGGAT
Source organism: uncultured Bacteroidales bacterium (assembly GCA_946187865.1). Classification (GTDB taxonomy): domain Bacteria; phylum Bacteroidota; class Bacteroidia; order Bacteroidales; family UBA932; genus Cryptobacteroides. Next base: position 39,134 of record CAMHST010000014.1, on the reverse strand, counting down.
TTCTTCAAGAAAGACTATAAACCGGAAGACATCCGGCAAGGCATTGTCGGCGCCATTTCCATCCAAATCCAGGAGCCCATCTTCGAGGGCCAGACCAAAACCAAGCTGGGATCCACCTACATGTGGGAAAAACAGGTGAAGGCGCCGGACGGGACGGCCACCACGGACCGCGGTCCCACCATCCGCACCTTCGTGAACGACTTCGTGAGCAAGAACCTGGACAATTACCTGCACATGCACATGGACATCGTCCCCACGATCGAAGACAAGATCAAAGCCTCCCAGGCAGAGCGGGAAGAGATAGCCGGCGTGCAGAAGAAGACCCGGGAAAGGGCCAAGAAAACGGCCGTGTACAACCGCAAGCTGCGGGACTGCCGGTATCATTTCTCGGACAACAAGTTTCCCAAGGGCCATGAAGACGAACGCGAGAAAACCTCTATCTTCATCACGGAGGGAGACTCCGCCTCGGGAACCATCACCAAGGTCCGCAACGCCAACAACCAGGCGGTCTTCTCCCTGCGGGGCAAACCCATCAACTGCTTCAAGGAAGGCCGCAAGAAAGTGGCGGAAAACGAGGAACTCAACCTCCTGATCGCCGCCCTGGGCGTGGAAGAAGACCTGGACAACCTGCGTTACAACAACATCATCGTTGCCACCGATGCCGACGATGACGGCATGCACATCCGCATGCTGGTGCTCACCTTCCTGATGAAATATTACCCGGAACTGATCCGCCGCGGGCACGTCTTTATCCTGCAGACTCCCCTGTTCCGCGTACACAACAAGAAAGACCGCCGGTATTGCTACACCATCGAAGAGCGGGACAAGGCCGTGAAGGAACTCAAGACCGGCGTGGAGATTACCCGCTTCAAGGGCCTCGGAGAGATTTCCTCCGACGAATTCGTGGATTTCATCGGCGAAAACATGCGCCTGGACACCGTGAAACTTGCCGACGAAGAGTCCATCCAGGATATCATGGAGTTTTACATGGGAATCAACACCTACGAACGCCAGCACTTTATCATGGACAATCTCCGCAGCGAGAAGGAACTGGAAGACGTAAACATTTAACTATGGAAAAGAAATTAAAGATCAAGACCAAAGTGAGTCCCGGCTGGGCGAAATTCTGCGGCTGGTTGCTCCGGAAAATGGGATGGAAGAGCGTTGGCGGGCCCATGAAAGAGCCCAAGGCCATTGTGCTCGGCGTTCCGCATACCACCGTCTGGGATTTTCTGGTATCTTACCTTTTTTATACCCAATATGGGATAGTCGCCCATATCATGATCAAGAAAGAGTTCTTCTTCTGGCCGCTGGGGCCCATCCTGCGCGCCTGCGGGGCTGTTCCCGTGGAGCGTAAGTCGGCCAGCACCCTGGTCAAGAGCCTGATCAGCGTCATGGAGGAAGTACCGGAATTCCACCTGGCCATTGCGCCGGAAGGCACCCGCAAGGCCACTAAAAACTGGAAGAGCGGGTATCACCTGATTGCCCGCGAAACCGGAGCCACCGTGTACCTGGGCTATTACGACTGGGGCCGGAAACAGATCAGCGTGGGAGAACCCTTCCAACTCACGGAAGACCCCAAGGCAGATATGCAGCGTATCTATGATCACTACCGGCCCATGGGCATCCAAGGGCTGCACAAAGACCAGTTTATCGTTCCGTAAAACAAGTCCCTTCCTCCTAAATCCAGCACAATCATATGGCAAAGAGAATCAAGAGCCCGTATAAACCCTGGCGCAAGTATCGCCGTCGCGAACAGTTCTGCACCACCCTTCATAAGGTTTTTGACTACGCTACCACCAATTATTCAAAACGCATCGCCTACCAGTATGTGGACGGCGGCCAGAAATACACCTACGCCGAATTCCGCACCAAAGTAGAGCGCCTGTCCCAGCGTCTGTCCCGCTTTGGAATCAAACACGGAGACCGGGTGGCTATCCTGTCACAGAACATGCCCAACTGGGTCGTCGCTTTTTTCGCCACGACGGCATACGGCCGCATCGTTGTCCCCATGCTGGCGGACGTTTCCCAAAACGAGGTCACCAATATCCTTACCCACTCGGAATCAAAGGTCCTGTTCATTTCCCAGCGCATGATGGGGAAACTGAGCGATGAATGCCGCAAGAAGCTCACGCTGGTCATAGACATTGAAACCTTCGAATTCCTGAAAAAAGACAAGGAAGATTTCAAGTGCAACGGTTGGGTAAAAGACCCTCAGCCGGACGACCTTGCCGCCATCATCTACACTTCCGGCACCACCGGAAAAGCCAAAGGCGTCATGCTCAGCCATCGGAACATCTGTTCCAACCTGGCAGCTTCTTTCAAGGCTGAGCCCGCATTCAAAAAAGACCGGTTCCTGAGCATCCTTCCGGCCGCCCACGTGTATGAGATGAATGTGTCTACACTCTACTCCTTCTATGTGGGGGCTACCTGCTTCACACTTCAGAAACCGGCTGCCCCGGCCGTACTGATTCCAGCCATGAAAAAGGTAAAGCCCACCATCATCTGCTCGGTCCCGCTGATTATCGAAAAAGTGGTCAAGAACAGTGTATGGCCCACCATCCAGAAAAGCCGCGTCCTCTCCTGGGCCGACAAACACATTCCCCGGGTCTTGCACTGGTTCATCGGCCGGCGCATCATCAGCACCTTCGGCGGCAAGCTCACCTTCTTCGGCGTGGGCGGGGCCAAACTGGATCCCACCATCGAGCAGTTCCTGAAAGAATGCCATTTCCCCTATGCAGTGGGCTACGGCCTTACGGAAACGTCTCCGCTGGTGTGCAACGTAATGGTGAAAAAACCCAAGCGGGTAGGCTCCATCGGTGTAGCATCATACAAAGTGGATATCCGCCTGGACAATGTAAACCCCGCCACCGGCGAAGGAGAAATCGTGGTCCGGGGAGACAATGTCATGCTGGGCTACTACAAGGACCCGGAACGCACGCTGCAGGTTCTGGACGACGAAGGATGGTTTCACACCAACGATGTCGCCTGCATGGACAAGGACGGCCATTATTACATCAAAGGCCGACTGAACAACACCATCCTGGGACCTTCCGGAGAGAACATCTACCCGGAAGAGATCGAGCAGGTGATCAACAACATCGAAGGCGTGGAAGAATCCCTGGTCATGGAGCGGGACGGCAAACTGGTGGCCCTGGTGAAGTTCCAGGACAATGCCCTGAACTGGGACCAGGCCTACGAAGACAAGTTCTTCGAAGAACTGGAGAACCGGAAGAAAGCCGTCCTGGAATGGGTGAACAAGACGGTGGGCAAGAACTCCAAGATCGGAGAAGTGGACGCCATGAAAGAGCCCTTCGAGAAAACCGCCACCCAGAAAATCAGGCGCTTCAAGTACAAGGACTCCCACGGCGACGAGCCGGAGAAGACCAACACCGACGAAGAATCCCAGAAACATGAATAAACACCTTCTGACCGGGCTGCTGGCACTTGCCACAGCCCTTTCTTGCACCCAAACCTACGACGTGGTAGTGGTAGGCGGCGGTGCCGGAGGGACGATGGCTGCCATCGAAGCGGCACGGGGCGGCGCAAAAGCCCTGATCGTGGAGCAGACGCCCTGGCTGGGCGGCATGCTCACCAGCGCAGGAGTGAGCGCCATTGACGGCAATTACAAGCTCCGCGGCGGCTTGTTCGGGGAGTTCACAGACTCCCTTGCAGCCCGCTACGGCGGCTACGAGGCCCTGAAGTCGGGCTGGGTGTCCAACATCCTGTTCAATCCCCGCATAGGGGCGCAGATTCTCCGGAACATGGCCGATGAAGCCGGCGTTGCGCTCCAGATGGAAAGTAGCGTGGCACGCATCGTACCCGGGAAGGAAAAAGGGTGGAAACTGACCCTTGCCGGCGGGAAGAAGGTGAACGCCCGGATCCTGATCGACGGGACGGAACTGGGCGATGTGGCCGAAGCCGTAGGCTGCGAAGCCCTGGAAGACCGCGTGTCGGCACAGGATTTCACCTATGTCGCCACCTTGAAATTTTACGACCACGACGTCCCCATGGAAAAGCCGGAGGGCTACGACAGGCAGCTGTACCGCAACTGCTGCGACAATCCCCTGGCCGACAACCGGGACGGTTTCAATCCGTACGGGCAGCAGCTCTGGAGTCCGGAGATGATGCTCTCTTACGGCCGCCTGCCGGACGGATACCTGATGCTGAACTGGCCAGTGTGCGCCAACGACTATTTCGCCGAATATCTGGATATGAGCCCCGAGCAGCGCGATCAGGTGGTACAGAAGGCCAGGCTGCGCACGCTGGGGTTCATCTATTTCCTTCAGAACGAACTGGGTTACAAGAACCTGGGCATTGCCGACGATGTCTATCCCACCCCGGACGGACTCCCCTTCTTCCCCTACTGGCGGGAAGCCCGCCGCATAGCCGGACGCGACACAATGACAGTGGAAGCGGCCAAAAACCCCTACGACTTCGACCTGTATCAGCGGGCCGTAGCGGTAGGCGACTACCCCGTAGATCATCATCACGTCCAGAATCCCCGCAGAGAAGAGCTCAGCCATCTCTGGTTCGGCTCGATTCCCTCGTTCAGCGTGCCGCTCGGCGTGCTGATCCCTGTCCGGACAGAAGACTTCCTGGTGGCCGACAAAGCCATCTCCACCAGCTGGGAAATGAACGGCGGTACGCGCCTGCAGCCCGTGGTGATGGAACTGGGGCAAGCAGCCGGCGCCCTGGCCGCCCTGGCCGTCAAAAGCGGCCGACATCCCTCCGAAGTCCCGGTCCGGGAAGTGCAGACGGTACTGCTGGACCACGGCTGCTATCAGCTCCCCTTCCTGGACCTGAAACCCACAGACCCCGGCTTCCGGGAACTGCAGGAAAAAGGCATCCGCGGCGAGGTCCGGGGCACGGGACGCTCCGTAGGCTGGGCCAATGAAACCTGGGTCAATCTTCCTGAATAACCCGATACAATCTTCCCGACATGCAGAAACGTAATTTAGCCATAGACATTTTCCGGGGCCTGACCATGGTCCTGATGGTTTTCGTGAACGAATTCTGGAAAGTATTCAACGTACCGCACTTCCTGGAGCATTTCGACACGATGGAAGACGGCATGGGCCTGTCCGACATCGTCTTTCCCATGTTCCTTTTCGCCATGGGCATGTCCATCCCCTACGCACTGGAGCGCCGCATAGCCAAAGGATACAGCACGGAAAGCACGCTCCGCCACATTGTCAGCCGGACGTTCGCCCTGCTGGTGATGGGCGCGTTTATCTGCAATCAGGAGTCCCGGGAGATGGTGGGCAGCAGAGGCCTCTGGGTCCTGATGATGGTCATCGGATTCTTCCTGGTCTGGAACCAGTATCCCAAAGACTGGAAACCCGCCCGATGGTTCAAACTCACCGGAGGTGTCCTGCTCGCCGGCCTGGCCCTGGTTTACAGGTCTGCCGACGGGGCCCTCTTTGAAGGCCTCTGGTGGGGCATCCTGGGGCAGATCGGCTGGATGTACCTGTTCTGCGCCATCACCTACCTGCTTTGCCGGGACAAGAGGAAATGGATCATCCCCCTGGTATGGGCCGTCATTTGCCTGGTGAACCTGACGGTTATTCCCATGCGGGACGGCGGAACGTTCATCGGAGCCAATGCCGTGGCCGATTTGGCCGCAGCCCTGCAGCTGGGGAAAGGCTACGGCGCCATCATGGGACTGGGCGGAATGATGCTCACCTTGGCGGACTGGTATCTGGCCGACAGGCCGGTGTCCCAGCGGATCGGCCTGGGGCTTGCCGCAGCCGCCGTTTTGCTGGTTCTGGGCATGGCCGCCCACACCGGATGGATTGTTTCCAAAAACCTGGGAACCCTTCCCTGGTGCCTGTTTGTGTCTTCCCTGTCGGTAGCCCTGTACACGGTGCTGCGCTATATGGAAAGAAGGGGCTGGACCGGCTGGTTCAAACCCCTTTCTCCTGCGGGGACGGCCACCCTGACCGTGTATATGATCCCCTACCTGTTCATTTCCCTTTGGATCTTTGTCAACCCCACCATCGCTCCCTGGCTCACAGGCTGGGTGGGTGTAGGAAAATGCGTCCTGATGGCCGCCGTGTATATCGGCTGCGCCTGGGGACTGACCAAGGCAGGCATTAAACTGAAAATCTAGCGGAGCGCATCCCAGTAATCGAACGCGCGGATATGGCAGAGGTCGAAGAGGAAGAACCCGTCGGCCTCTTTCAGGATGGTTTCCTTGATTTCGGGAAGCAGCGCTCCCCTGCCCCCTTTTTCAAAGCCGCGCTCATTGCCGATGTCGGGGCCCGCACAGAACGGGACGTCGCCGCAAAGGCGTTTCCGGCCAAGCCGGGCAAAACCTTCCATGGTCTTTTCCTTGTCGCCATGGACATTGTCGGCCGGGCAATAAGCGCCCAGTAGCATGAAATCCACCAGGTCGGCGAAACCCGTCTTCTGGTAGGCCGGCGTGGCCCAGGAGAAGGTAGGCTCTTCCTCCGCCAGGTTATAACGGGGACTGGTCCAGTTGACACCACTCCGGTAATATTCACTGAACCAGGCGCCGACATAAATTCCGAACTGCAGCTCAGGGGCCACCTCATGCACTTTCCCGGCAGCCTGTGCCACAAAATCGTGAATCACCTGGCAGCGGAACGTGAGCCACTGGACCTCCAGGGCGTCGGGCTCCTTGTCCAGGAAAATGTGCCCGGGCTCCGTAAATACCGGCCAACGCTCCGGCTGATGGCCGATATAGTCGGCAAACAGTTTGTGCGCCACTTCCGTATAGCCTGCGTCCATGGCATAGTCGTCGTAGCGGCAGCGGTCCATCACAATCCCGTCCAAGCCTTTATAAGAGGCCAGGTCTTCCAGCATGGTCAGGAGATAGTCCTGCACCTCGGGGTTGGCCGGATCCAGGAAACAGCCGCCCCGGACGTCGGGATTGTCGGCCTGGGCCACCAGGCTTCCATCCGGCAACTGATCCACCGCGCACCAGGCTTTCCGCCCGGGATGGTCGTAAACCATACCGGTGACAAAGTCTTTCCCCATGCGCCAGCCGCCCACCATCATATTCACGCCGGCATGCACCCGGAGGCCGGCCCGGTGCCCGGCATCGATGAATGTGGCCAGATAGTCGAAATCCGCCGTGCGCGCTTTCAGGCCGATCTCCCCGCCAATCCAGGCCGGAACCTGCCTGAGCGGCGGAGCCACCCGGCTTTTGAACAGGACATCGCCGCTGGTGGGCCTCACGTCCACGACAATATCCGTAAATCCCATTTTCGCAATCCGGGCGCAGTCCCGTGCAATGGAATCGGGGTCGTTGGCGTAGCTGTCAAAATTGGCCGACGCATCAATCCACAGATAGGAAGGTTTTTCTTCTACCCGGGATGTACAGGAAAGAACGGCGGCAAGTCCCAAAAGGAGGAAGACTTTCTTGATCATTGGCTGATGGAATGGTTTTTCAGAAACAGAGGATGCTGGATTTCGCCGCCGAAAAGGCGGACACAGGTCTCGAATCCGCGCTCGCCTTGGCGGAAGCGGAACAGGCGGCAGCCGGAAACGGTACCGGGCGCCGTGGGCCCGTCCGAGGGAATATAGCCCTTCGGCCCCAAGTGATTGTAGATGGTATCACCGCCGCTGAAGCGGCCGTAAATGAACAGCAGATGCCCCCAAGGAATCACGTAGTCGCAGTCGTGGTCGTGGCCATTGACAATGGCTTCCACGTCCCCCATCTCGCGGAACTGGGCAAAGAGACCGCTGTTCAGCCGTGACGGACAAGGGGGTTCGCCGTTGTTGCCTACAGGCGCTGCGCCTTTGTCCAGCGCCTCCTGCATCTCCGGGAGCGGGATGTGGAAGAAAGCCAGGGAAGGCACCGGCTTGCCGTTATTGCCTGCCCTGAATTTCTCGCTGTGCGAGCGGTACCAGGCTATCTGGCTGTGGCGGATATAGTCGTAGCAGTGGATCTGTTCCTCTCCTTCCAGGACAACCGCATCCATGGAGTCGAACAGATAGAAGACTCTCTCCACGCCCGACGCTCCGGATAGCGTGATGACATCGTTGGAGGCGCCATAGACGCCGGCTTTGGGCGGCAAATTCACATTCCCGGGCATTTCCCGGATGGCCTGGAACATGTCTTCGCGGGTACTGCCAAACTGTGAATCGTGGTTTCCCAGCGCCACCGCCCAGGGGATGCCGCTGTCCGAGAGCGGCTGCAGGATCTCCCGGGCACTGTCCAGGTCCGGCCGGCCGAAGACGATGTCCCCCGTGTGGATGACCAGGTCCGGCTTCACCGAAGACAGGGCCTCTTTCACACAGTCAAGGGCGCGGGAAGAGTGCAGATCACCGGCTATGTAGTGCGTATCCGTGAACTGCATCACGGTGAACGTGCCGTCCGGGCCATAGTGGAAGTCTCCCGCCGTCTCCAGGTCTGGCTTCTCCACCTCCCCGGCTGACGGGGAACAGGACGGCAAAGCAGGAGAGAGCGCCGCCGCGCCGGACAGGAACGCCGCATTCTTGAGGAAGGATCTGCGTTTCATAAGCAACAAATCTCTTTAAGTAAATCATCGCCCGGCGGGATTTCTGCCGGGCGATGAATATAGAGCTGAAGAAAACCTACAGTTTCGGGAAGCGGACTTTAACCAAGTGACCCTGTGCGGTGTCCACATAGTAAACGACCAGATCGTCACCATCGACAACAGGAAGAACGTCAACAGTAGAATTCTCCGTATCGCCGCTGATAATCTGCTCCATATTACTGTTATATTCCGCACGGCTGAGGACTTCCGGATTAACCGGATCGGTCACATCCACAACCCAGAGATAAGCTGGCATGCCCCAGCCATCGGCCCACCAGACATAACCCATCTGGGCGATAACCAGGATTTTCCGGCCATTCCAATCGACAGCATGCAGACCCTGCGGACCGCCAGCCCAGTCGCCAGCTCCCTCAACGGAAACCTGCCATTCGGCATTGTTGTAATAGAGAACGTTGTACAAGCCATCATAACCACCATAGAAGAATCCGTCCTCGATACTGGCGCCAGCCGGTACAAAGGCGGCACGGTTGGAGAGCCAGAGGTCATCGCCCAGTTCAGGCGTGGACAGCCAGCCGCTGGAACTGGGATTGACAACCGGATTCCATTCGTTATAATAAGACTCTGCAGCTTTTCCTCCTTCAATGCCCCAATACAATGTATAGGTGAGCCCGCCATAAGAACCTACGCCGCCATAAATAGCCGTAACAACACCGTTTCCAAAGACATCGCCCCGGGCGGAAACTTTGTCAATACCAGTGGAGCCACTCCAAGCCTCATTGACAAAATGGATCAGATGAACGGGATTTGCCAGCTCTGAATCATCAGCCTTTACGGCATATACGTCGAACAGTTCTCCATAACCACCCAAGTTGGCGAGGAGAAGGTTGCCGGCATCGTCACTGGTGATAGACTGGACCGGAAGTCCTTCCGTATTCAGGACTCCTTCAAATTTACCCGTTTGAGGATCTACCTTATACACATTTTTGGAATCGGAGACAAGCAGCTTGCCGGAGAACATGGCCACGGTAGCCGTAGCACTTTCACCGACATAGAAGTCCTCGGTCAGGAAAGACTTCCATTCCTCGACAGTATGTCCTTCCTGGTTCAGATAAAAACGCTGGACGTAATCGGTGGTTTCACCGGTAGGAACACCTTCATCGTCAAGTACCGGAACCTGAATCTGCGGCATCGTAAACTTTACATAGGCAGTGCGGGCATCGTAGCCCTCATTGGCAGCCACATTGAAAGAAAGGTCAATGGAGTGGTCGCCTTTTGTAATCGTGACCGGAGCCCAGGGGAATGCCTCGTCAGCACCGTCATACTTCTTGATAGACACATCCATATTAGTCTGGATATGCAGATCGTACTTCTCACCAGCTACCCCGATGACAGGCACGTCCACCTTATTGTCGGCCAAAAAAACCAGCCCCTGGAAGAACTGAATACTCTCGGTTGCCGCACCGGCCTTGATATCCAACTGGACAAGGCGGCCCTGCTGCACTTCCGGGTCAAGTCCCTGGAAAGTAACTCTGAGTTCGACGGCTTCAGCAGCCTTGCCGCTGCTTTTTTCAAGTACAGCACCATCGTTAGACCCGTCAGGATAGCTCAAAACAGCAGTCCAATCCTTTCCGGCATCGAACTTTACTGTGTAGATAGAAGATTCTGCCTCAACATCGACAATCTTGGGAGTGGAGAGTGTAAGATCCGGAACAGTGGGAGTCGGCTCCGGTTCCGGCTCTGGAGTGGGAGTCGGCGTAACTTCCGGCTTGTTACAAGCCGCTACGGCAACAAGCGTTGCTGCGAGAAAATACAGGACTTTTTTCATGACATCAATTAGTTAAAGTGTTAAGATAATCAGTAAATGCATTCTTAAAAGGATTCCAATAATCGAACATCCTGATATGGCAAAGGTCAAAGACAAAATAACCGTCCGCGGCATTGATACAAGCATCGACAGTCTTTGGGATATACGCACTTTTCCCTCCATTCTGCCACCCTTCTGGATTCCCCACATCCGGACCGCCGGCAAACACGGTATCTCCCATCAACAGACTCCTGGCCCGCTTGCAGAAGCCCTCCATGGTCCATTCGTCCGTCCCATAGATACTGGCCGATGCCGCATAACAGCCCAGCAACAGAAAATCACAATGGTCCGCAAAACCATATTTGTGATACTCGCTGTCCGCCCAACGGGAATACAGCCGATGGGTAGGATAGCGTGGACTGGCCCAGTTGACGCCGGAAGGATAATACGAAGAATACCAGGCACCCGCATACACTCCGAATTTCACATCCGGATTGACACCGTGAACGGTATCTGCAGCCTTTTCAACAAAATCGTGAATCGTTTTTACGCGGAAAGTGAGCCAGGCATACTGATCTTTGCCCATGGCGGAAGGGACGTCATTCACGCCAGCCTCAAAGACTGGCCATTTAGCCGGTTCATGCCCCAGGTAATCGACAAATTTCTGATGCGAAATCTCAGAGAAATCGCTCTGGAGACCCGCGTCGGAATAACGGCACCGGTCAAGTACAATACCATCTACATCGTATGCCGCCAGTTCTTTTAACAGGGAAAGAAGATAGGCTTGAACATCGTCGTTGGCCGGATTCAGAAAAACCGTACCCTGGACGCCGTCATAAAAGGCGCTTTGAAGGCCTTTTGATGTGTAATCCATGGAAGCCCACGAAGCAGGGATAGCACCCGTAAAGATAGGGCCCTCGCTTTCCAGGCCATAATAACCGCCATAACCGCCCACGAACGTGTTGATAGCCGCATGTACCTTTAGCCCGGCATCATGACCGGCATCCACAAAGGCCTGCAGGTAGTCGAAGGTGGCTGTCCGCTCAACAAAACGGTAGTTGCTGCCTATCCAGGCAGCCAGGCGCTTTGCCTCCGGAGCTATGGCAGAATGCCATAGAACCGTACCTTCGGTGGGACGTACATCCACGACGATATCTGTAAAACCACAGTCTGCCACCTGCTTGAGCTCTTTTGCAATATAAGCCTGGTCATTGGCATAGTAGCGGAAATTGGCCGATGCGTCAATCCAGACATAACGGGGTTTTTCAGCTGGCTTTTCTGTTGGGGTTGGATCTACGGGGACAACGGGCACAGGCTCCGGACCCGGTTCCGGGGAAGGATCCGGATTATCCGGCCGCGTACACATGCAGAGCAGTCCGACCAGCAGAAAAACAAACCAGCGTCTTTTCATAGTTTCTATCTAATATAGATGCAACTTCCCACAGAGCGTTGCGCCCCGTCGGTAGGCTGCACCGTTTCCATACCGTTTACCAGCAGGCAGGTGGAACCGCCGCCATCAAGGTTCACGGCATCCGTACAGCCAAATTCCAACAGTATTTTAGCTACATTCTCTGTTGAATAACCTACAACCCCATCCGTCATTTCACGGCCTTCGCACACAAAGAGCACAAGTTTTTTATCGGCTGTTATGCCGATGGCGGAACGCGGATCCGGATTGATGCAGTTCACGTCATAGTCTCCGGGAAGACATTCGAAGCGCCAGGTATTTTTGATTTCCCCGTTTTTCAGCAGCACGGGGCCGGCGCCAATCGCGGTTTTCGCCTCAAAGACCGCCCCCTCGGACGGGAACGTTGCACTGGGAGTAGGCTGCGGTGTACTGCCGTAACCGTTTTCCGCCGGAATCTGGTAAATGTAGTGGTGTTCCGCGTCGGAGAAATAGGTCCAGGAAGCCTCGATTCTGCCGTCGGCATGCTCAATAAACGCAGCTTTTGTAGGATAGTACAACGTCACCCAATCTTCGGAAGCATAGTTGATGTTGGGGGAAAGCAACTTACCGTTTTCAACGGCAATACTGGCCGGATAGTTTATGCCGGAGTCCGAGTAGAAGAAACCGCCGTTCATCACCAGGGCGGGATTGCCCTCGTCATTGTACACCTCTGCAGGTGTCTTCAGCGCATCCTCGCTGCCATCCAGTTCCGGATCATTAATCCCCCAGACATGCCAGGAAGCCTGCGAGAGGTCCACCGTCGCAATATAGGCCTCAGCCTTTTTCCCCTTGAGTTTGGCGGGAGAATGATAGATTTTTACATATACGGGCAGATTGCCGTAGCGTCCGTCCGTGATTTCTTCCCACGGGGCGTCGTCGGCATCGGGGTCGTCCCAGGGCCAAACGTCGGGGATACCGCTCCCCTGCTTGTTGCAGCCACAGGCTGTAGCTGCCAAGGCTAAAACCAAACCCGCGAAATAAAAAAGCTTTCTCATATCTCAAAACAGTCTGCTACGTAGGCGCCTATCACCTGCGTATGATGGTCATAATAATACAGATACATTCGATAACCGTCGGTGGACGGCACCAGGACAACATCCCCGGATGCACCGGTGGGCTCGTTCCGGGCACCCTTTTGGAAGATAGCCAGATTGTCATTGCTCATCAACAGACGGGCTGCGGAAGGGTCGGTGGCATCGTACAGGCGCAGTTTAGGCCGGATATCCCACTGGGGGAAATGGCTCACAGCAAAGAGCGTCAAATAGGGCGTACCATTGAACACTTTGTGGTCCAAGCAGTTGGGGTTCACGCCCCAGTTACCCACCAAATCCAGCCAATAGTCACGGTCCTTGCCATCAATGTAATGCAGGATGTAGCAGTCGGCGCTTTCGCTGGTGACCGAGGGATCCACATTGCCTTCATAATAGTCGATGAACCAACCGTCCTTGTCCGGATTTTCGGAGGCAGGGCATATCGTGGCGCTGTTTACGGGAGCAGCCCCCCAGCCCATGCCAAAAACGGAAAAGTCCTTGGTCTTTACCTCACTAACCATACCGTCGCGAACCAGCAGATAAACCATTTCGGAAGAAGTAGTCACCCCGGTTATGCCCTCCGCTGTAAGGACAATGCAGGCATCGTCCTTGACATTGCCGGAAACCTTGATGCGATGGCCGACAGGCGTCATGGCGGGATTGGTAAACGTGTGCAGCAAAACAGGAGTTTCCGTGACGGAAGAGGTAACATAAATATTCACATCCTGCGCTTCGGCACCGCCACTTGCGAAGTTGGCGATAACCAAGTTGCCGGCATCGTCGCTGGTGAGGCAGTCGGCCACGGCGCTTCCCAGATTAATCTGTCCTTTCTTGGAACCCGTAAAGGCATCCAGGTACACCGGTGTGCGGCCATTGCCCAAGCCGACAACCACATTGGTCCCCAATCCAGCCAATGAAACAAAGGAATCGTCGGTATAAGGCGGTAGGCCGGCCATGCTCTCCGGATCCACGTTGAACAGACGGGCTACGGATTCCTCGCGCATGCCGGAGGTCAGCAGGCTGGGAATTCCCTGTTCCACGGTATATGTGCGCTCTGATACGCCATCGTGCGCCTGTACCGTGATGGTAGCGCCGGTATTCAAATTGTATCTGGCTTTTTCATTATAGGCCTTTCCATTCACCTTCACAAGTTTGGCATGCGGCGAAACCTGCCCGGTTATCCGCACGGAAGAAAGATCCTCCAGATAAGGGATCAGGACCTTGTCGGATTCCTCATAAATTACGGCCGAGGTTTTCACATCTTCCACCATCATGGCTACCAGGGAACATGTCGATGACTTGGAGCGCTTGCCCGTAATGGTAATCTCCCGGGAATTTCCTTTGGGATCCGTGAGCGTGAAAACATTCTCCACAGTCAGGTCCAACACTCCCAGTTTCGGACTTATTTTGTAATTGGGCTGCAGTTCGGCCTGTACGCGCAGTTTCATCATGTAGATGAGGGTCTCATCGTTGGAAACCTCAGGATAGTAGAAGGGAATGGGGATTTCCAGCAGGGAGGCATCCGGGTCGGTCACCGTGAGCCTGGCAAGTTCCTGACCGGCATACGGACCATCCACGAATATGGCTGTCAAACTGGAAAGGCCCTGCCGCTCGGCAGTAGGTTCCACATATTCGGGCTTGTGGCAGGAAACAAACGCCAGCAGCGCAGCCCAGAAGATATACAGATACTTTTTCATACTACTTCCATTCATCATATTGGTTCACAAGCGAGTTGGATTCCAGTTCCGATTTAGGCATCGGGAACCGGTACATACGCTCCGGGAAATTGCGGTTCTTTTCGTCAACGGATACATAAGTATAACGGAAACCGCTCCCCTCCGGTTCAATCTTGAGTCCATGTTGCTGATAGCCGCTGAGACCTTCCGGATACGGCAGTGCCGCGACCTCCCAGCGGCGGAGATCCCAGTAGCGGAGACCTTCGAAGGCAAGTTCTACCTTTCTCTCCTGCACAATGGCTTTCCACAGGTTGTCACCGCTTTTGTCTGCGTAAGGGAGTCCCACGCGGCGACGGATTTCACGCACGGCAGCATTGGCACCGGCGGCATCGTTTGTCCGGTAGCAGGCTTCGGCCTTATTCAGCAGGACCTCACCGTAACGGAGCAGCGTAAAAGGATGGCTGCTGCCGGAGGTAGTGACATCATAGTTCTCGTCCACATGCTTGCGCAGATAATAGCCTGTTACAGTTTTCCCCTTGGGCTCCTTGTCTGTCTTCCATGTGGTCCAACCGTCAGTTCCCCCCACAAACGGTTCGATGGTACGACCTTTCCAAGATGCCCCGTTGTACAAGATGGTAGCCTGGAAACGCGGCTCCAGATTCTCGTATGGCGGCGTTTTGGTGGTAGAGGCGTGCCAGGCACTCCAAGAAGGGAAACCACCCGTTGCCAACTCGTAGCTTTCCACTATTTCCTGCGTAGGAACGGCATATGCGCCGCCTTTCATATCCTCAATGGCGAAGTCGCCGCCCGGGGTATAATAGAAGTCAAAACTGTGCGTAAGGCCGGTAGCATAGTCAAAGGTATACTGGAGGATAGCCTCGCGGTTGCCGGCAGCAAGCGATTTGCCGCAGGCATCGGCATAATTCGGTTCCAGGCTGTAGCCTAATTCGGCAACTGCATTGGCAGCGGCGATGACTGCATCGTAACGTTTGGCATACAGCATAGCGCGGGATAGCATGCCGAAGGCCATGCCTTTGTTGATACGGCCATGTGCAGCCGCGGCTGCGGGAAGGTTTGCGGCAGCATAATCCAAATCAGCCTGAACCATATCCCAGCCGTCACTCTCGGAAGACACGGCCTTGTCTTTAACGATAGCCGTCAGGTCTTCATCATAGAGGATAACATCCTTATAACGCTTGATGAGTTCGAAATAGAAGCAGCCGCGCAGGAAACGGAGTTCGGCTTCCAGGCGTGTCTTGTCTTCCTCCTTCATCTGCCCGTACGTGTGCAGGTAGCTGATGGCTTCGTTGGTTTCGCGGATAGCCGTGTACAGGGAGCCCCACATGCCCAGATACACATCCACCGTCTGGGCGGTGACCGTGCTCTCGAAATAGGCCAGATAGGAAGGAATGTACGCCATCGCATTGAAATTATACGAGGTGTACTTGAATTCGTCGGTCAGAGCCTCCGTGAGACCGGCTGCCGTAGGCGCGGAATAATACCCCCATAAATAAGAATACAGGTGGTTCACGGAATATTCGGCGTTGGCCGTGGTTTCCCACAGGGTTTTGGCAGATACCCGGTCCGTGGGTGTCAGGTCCAGCGTTTTGTTGCAGGAGACGAGGGCAGCAAGGGCCGCAGTCAAAAACAATACTTTTTTCATACCTTTTCCTCCCATTTTACAGCGTCAGAGTAACACCGCCCATAATCAGGCGCTGCTGCGGATAATAACCATTATTAACACCCGGGGATTCCGGGTCGATGCCCTCCGGAAGCCCGGAAATGGTGAACAGGTTCTGCCCTTCCACAAACAGGCGCAAGGCTTGGATGCCTATCTTGGTGGTCCACTTCTTGGGCAGGGTGTAACCCAACTGCGCACTCTTCAGCCGAACGTATTTACCGTCACGGATCCAGAAGGTGGAACTGAGGCCGTTGTCACCGCCATGACCGGTCTTGGCCAGCGTCAGGCGCGGGAATGTTCCGTCGGGGTTGAATTCACTGTAGGCATTCTGCACCAGGAACAGCGGAGAATTGCCTCCTTCCTTGAAGGTCTGGGTCCAGATGGTATTGTCGTCGTTATCATTATAGTAGGTACCCGTCATCGAAATGTCGAAGAGGGCTCCGCCGGTAAACTGGGCGTTGAAGTCTATTCCCTTCCAAGCCAGGTTGAGGTTGAGACCGAATGTGAGTTCCGGGCGGTTGGAGCGGCCGAAGTAGCCTTTATCGTCCTCATCAATCTTGCCATCGCCGTTCAGGTCCACGTAACGGATGTCACCCACATTGGGACGGGTCCCGTACCAGGACGCCTGATCTATCTCCTCCTCACTCTTGAACAGACCATCCGCCTGCCAGCACATGATGCTGCCCACCGTTGTCCCTACACGCTTGCGCCAATCCACGATGTTGGGGTCGTCGTTGTAAACCAGCCAGCGGGTCTTTGAACGAGTGAGGCTGCCGGTAACTTCATAATAGAAAGGATCCCCACCCAGGGTGAAGTGGTTTCGGTGGCGTATGAGAATATCAATACCCTTTGCGTCAACGGCATTCTTGTTCACCCACGTAGGATAATAACCGCCCATGGAGGAGGGAAAGCCGGTGGACTGGTAAGTGAGCATGTCATAGGTGTAATTGTAGAATGCATCCACCTCCATGCCCAGCAGGCCGCCCCACAGGCTGAAGTCCACACCCACGTTCCAGCTTTGGGTCTTTTCCCAGGAAAGGTCCGTGTTGGGGATGCCGGAAGTGTAGTAAGCCGGAGAGATAATCGTTGCGCCTCCCTTCTGTCCATAAGCCACATTGGCAGCCTTGGAATAGGTGCTCAGGAAAGCGTATTCACTCACGCTGTCGTTACCCAGCAGGCCAACGCTGGCGCGGATTTTAAGGTCATCCAGCCAGGAGGAGGCACCCTCCATGAATTCTTCCTGTGAAACGCGCCAGCCCAGCGATACGGACGGGAAGAATCCCCAGCGCGTCTTGCTCATGCCGGCGAACTTGTAGGAGCCGTCGTAGCGGCCGGTCACCTCCGCCAGGTACTTCTCGGCGTAGTCATAGCGGGCACGGAACACAAAGCCCACGCTGCGGGAGGCACCGCTCCAGCCGCTTACCGGTGAATTGGAGGCCACCCCGTTGGAAAGCTCCGGCAGGGAGTCGAAGGGAAGCCCCTGTGCATAGGCGGCCAGACCATTACCCGTGTAATCACGATATTCCGCAAGGGCCATCAGATCCACGTGGTTTTTGCCGAATGTCTGCACGTAATTGGCACTCGCCTGGCCCACGATCTGCTGGGAGAAAGTCACACCCTCGCCCAGGTTGTTCATGTTGTTGGCGATATGCGGATTGTCCGTCCGCTGCTGCCAGACCCAACCCTCGTCTGTACGTACGCGCTGCATCATCGTGTACGGCGTACTCAGGTTCTTGTTGTAGCTGTTGCTGTATTCATAAGAGCCGGAAGCTTTCAATGAAAGCCCGGGTGCAAAGGGAAGGTTCCAGATAAGCGATGCATTCACCGAGACCGACGCGCTCCTCGTCTTTTTATAGCCAGACTCATATACGGCGGCAAGCGGGCTCACCAGAAAACTCTGGTTATCCTGCACCGCACCCGTATAATAACCGTTATACTTCTCCGGGAGGTAAGGATGCATCTGCACTACCTGTCGGGCGATGGAGAACCAGCCTACTTCCGTAGCGCCACCGTCGGAACCGCCCGAAAGGAAAGCCGGCGTGGAGCGGTTGCCCAGAACACCGGACATACCCACCTTGTAATTCAAGTGCTTGGCCAGGGTGCCTTCAATATTGGAACGTATATTATAACGCGTGTAATTGAATTTGTCGATATTGCCTTTCTGATCCAGAACACCTGCACTCACAAAGAAACGGGCTTCGTCCCTGCCGCCCTGGACCGTGATGTTGTGTTTCTGTGTAAGGCCGGTTCCGAACACTTTCTTTACGTAATCCACATTGTCCCACCCGTCGCGTCCTTCACGCATTGCGGCAATGTTCTTCTGGGTGAAATAAGGCACATACTCCTCTGCAGAGGCGATTTCTCCGTTGGAAAGCTGATCCATCATTTGCGCTACGTTGTAGTAGTAAGCAAACTGAGGGCCGTCCATGAAACGGGGGAAGTTGGCGTTCATGGAGGCGCCCACGGAGCCGTTGTAGGTGATGCGGGTGTCGCCTTTGTCGCCCTTCTTGGTGGTGATGATTATCACGCCGCCGGCGGCCTTCAGGCCATAAACAGCGGCCGAGGCGCCGTCTTTCAGCACGGAGATGCTCTCGATGTCGGCCGGATCGATATCATTGATGTTGTCCACCGGGAAACCGTCCACCACATAGGCCACGCCATAAACGGAGCCGCGGATACGGAGCGAAGCCTGGTCCAGGCCCGGTTCACCGGATTCCTGCACGGAGGAAATACCGGAAAGTTTGCCGGCCAGCACCTGCGACACATTGGTGGAAGGAGCCTTCAGGAGCTCGTCGCCCTTGATGGCGCTCACGGCGGCTGTCAGGGTTTCCTTCTTGGCCGTACCGTAACCCACTACAACGACGTCTTCCAGATAAAGGGCATCTTCAAGCAGGGTCACATTCAGGGTCTGCTCTCCCCGGAAGGTCCGCTGCTCAGTGGTCAGCCCCAGACAGGAGTATTCCAGCACATCTCCCTGGGAGGCGCGGATGGCGTAGGTTCCGTCGGCTGCGGTCATGGTGCCGACCGTCGTCCCTTTTACCAGCACGGTCACGCCGGCAAGCGGCTTGCCATCCGCATCCGTTACCTTGCCGCGGACCTGTGTCTGGGCAAAGGCCGCCTGTCCCCACAGGAGGATTCCTGCAAGCACGGCGACGATCAGGCGGAATAAAGGTTTCATAGGCATCGTATTATTGTATTTCTGCAATTTCCTGTAAGATATTCCCAATCTGATAGAGGCCCCTGGGCACATGGAAACAGCCTTTCCACTTGCCGCCCTTTAGCGGAAGCAGCACTTCTCCGCGGCGGTTCAGGTAGCCGAACCACTCCGGATAGTCGGGGTCTTTGAAGCGGGTCCAGAGATAGTCGTCCAGTTTCAGGAACCACTCCAGCGCCTTTTCGTTACCGGTGAGCTGATAGCCCTTGATCATGGCAATCGCGCTCTCCAGGTGGACCCACCAGAGTTTCTGGTCCCACTCCAGCTCCTGGGTGGGATACCCCTTGCGGTCCATGAAGTAGAAGATACCGCCGTACTCCTTGTCCCAGCCGTAGTCTATCACGCGGAGTGCGATCTCCATGCTCTTGTCGATGATGTCCCGCCGGTTCAGGCGAAGACCCAGGTTCATCATGAACCACAGGGACTCCAGGTCGTGCCCGGGATTCACCTTGCGGCCCTCAAAACAGTCCACCAGCGAGCCGTCCGGGGCCAGGTTCTCCACCATCACGCCCAGGTCCGGCTGGTAGAACACGTCGAACACCTCATGCAAGGCTTCCTCTATAGTCTTGTCCAGCAAGGACTTGTCTTCAATGATGGGCTCAATTTCCAGCGCCATGTTGCAAATGATCATGGGCAGGGCGAAGTCTTTCATCGGCCGGGTACCCGGAACAGCTTTGCTCCAGATTCCCTTCGGGTTGGAGCGGCGGTCCAGGATCCGCTGGAAGGTCTTGCGGGCCACATCGGCATAATGCGCATTCCCCGTTGCCACGGCCAGCTGGGCAAAGGCCATGCAGGCAAAGGTATTGGAGAAAATATTATACGGCTGGATGATGGGTTTGCCCTCCCGCGTGAGGGAGAAATAGAAGTCGTAGTTCCCGTCGTGGCCGAATTTCTCCAGGAAGCGGGCGCCCTGCTCCGCGCAGGAGAGCCAGGCCGGGTTCTTCTCCACCTTATTATACAACATGGCGAACATCCAGACTTCCCTTCCCTGCAACCAGACAAACTTGTCCGTGTCAAATACGCTGCCGTCGCGGTTCAGGCAGGTAAAAAACCCGCCGTATTCCAGGTCCTGCGAACGGTTCAGCCAAAAAGGCAACACGCTATCATACAATTCTTTATGATAACGATTAGCCAAAACCTTAAAATCTTCCTTGTTCATCATATACATTTTAGGTTCAGGTATACGCTACAAATTTACAAATATTATTTAAACATGCAAGACTTTTTAACAAAACAATAAAAACTATTTTAACATACGCACAAAACGCCAGAAACAATCTTGCATTACTGAAATTAATCATTTATATTTGCAGAACACTCTAGCAGCAAACAAAATGGACAACAGACGTTCCTTCCTGAAAAAAAGCGTAATGGCCGCCGCGGCCACCCCGCTAATGGCCGCAGGTTGCAAAGGTCAGCAAGAACAAGACCCCTACGGCATCGCGGCAGATCCTTCCGTGAGCAGTACCCTCATCGTTCCCAAGGCCGCCGGCCTGCCTATCACCGGCACGTTCCTGGACGAAATCTCCCACGACATTCCGCACCAGAACTGGGGAGAACGGGAATGGGACCGGGATTTCCGTTACATGAAGGCCATCGGCATCGACACTGTGATCGATATCCGCTGCGGCTACCGCAAGTTCATCACCTACCCCTCCCCCTACCTCCTGAAAAAAGGCTGCTACATGCCCTCGACAGACCTGATAGACATGTTCTGCCGCCTGGCGCAAAAGTACGGCATGAAGTTCATGCTGGGCCTGTACGACAGCGGGAAATACTGGGACACGGGAGACATGAGCTACGAGGTGGAGTCCAACAAATATGTCATCGACGAGGTCTGGGAGCGTTACGGCTCCAAGTACAAGAGTTTCGGCGGCTGGTACATTTCCGGCGAAATCTCCCGGGCCACCAAGGGCGCGATCGAGAGTTTCCGTACCATGGGCCGCCAGTGCAAGGAGGTTAGCGGCGGCATGCCCACGTTCATCTCCCCCTGGATAGACGGTAAAAAGGCGGTAGATGCAGCCGGCGGCAACCTTACCAAGGAGCAGGCGGTGTCCGTCCAGCAGCACGAACGGGAATGGGACGAGATTTTTGACGGCATCCATGAATACGTGGACGCCTGCGCCTTCCAGGACGGTCACATAGACTACGACGAGCTGGATGCCTTCTTCAGCGTGAACAAAAAGCTGGCCGACAAATACGGCATGCAGTGCTGGACCAACGCGGAAACCTTCGACCGCGACATGCCCATCCGCTTCCTGCCCATCAAGTTCGACAAGCTGCGCATGAAACTGGAGGCGGCGAAACGCTGCGGCTATGACAAAGCCATCACCTTCGAATTCAGCCACTTCATGAGCCCGCAGAGCGCCTACCTGCAGGCGGGCCACCTGTACGACCGTTATAAAGAGTACTTCCAACTATGAATAACGCCATGACAAAGGGGCGCGTCCTGTTCGTCGCCTCGGTAGCTGCCCTGGGCGGCATCCTGTTCGGCTACGACACCGCCGTCATCTCCGGCACCACCCGCATCGTGGCAGACCAGTTCGCCCTTACGGAAATGTCCAAGGGCTGGTATGTGGGCTGCGCCCTCATCGGCTCCATCCTGGGCGTTTCCGTCGCCGGCATGCTCAGCGACTTCCTGGGCCGGAAAAAAACCATGCTCATCTCCGCCCTGATGTTCAGCATATCGGCCATCGGCTGCGCCGTCTGCACCAACTTCACGGAACTGGTCATCTTCCGGATCATCGGCGGTTTCGGCATCGGCGTGGTGTCCATCGTGTCGCCCGTCTATATTTCAGAGGTATCTCCGGCCGAGAAACGCGGCACCATGGTTTCTCTCTATCAACTGGCGGTCACTATCGGCTTCCTGCTGGCCTACCTGATGAATTACCTGGTCCTGATGGGCGCGGATACCTCTTCCGCCGACCCTTCGCTGGGCGCAAGGATGTTCAATGCCGAATACTGGCGGGGCATGCTGGGCATGGAGACCATCCCGGACCTGCTGTTCCTGGTCCTGATTTTCTTTATCCCGGAAAGCCCCCGCTGGCTCGCTGTCCGGGGAGAGCGGAAAGACGCCTCCGAAGAGTGGAAAGCGCTTCGGGAGCCCGGCATCCTGAAAGCGGTCCTGGTAGGGTCTGCCATCGCCATCCTGGGCCAGTTCATGGGTGTGAATGCCGTCCTGTACTACGGTCCCGAAATCTTCCAGGACGCGGGACTCTCCAGCGAAGGCTCCATGTTCTCTACGGTGCTCGTGGGTATCGTGAACATGCTCACCACGGTGATCGCCCTGCTGATTATCGACAAAGTGGGGCGCAAGCAACTGGTCTGGTGGGGTGTGGGCGGCATGATCGTCTGCCTGCTGTGCATCGGCACCTACTTCGCCTGGGGCACACAGCTGGGCCTGGGAACAGGCTTCCTGCTCACGTTCTTCCTGCTGTACGTCTTCTGCACGGCCATCTCCATCAGCGCCGTGGTCTTCGTCCTCCTGAGCGAGATGTACCCCAACCGGGTCAGAGGCCTTGCCATGTCCATCGCCGGCCTTGCCTTGTGGGTGGGAACCTATCTCATCGGCCAGCTCACCCCCTGGATGCTGGAAAACCTCACCCCCGCCGGCACCTTCTTCCTGTTTGCCTTCATGTGCCTCCCCTACCTGTACATCATGTGGAGACACATTCCCGACACAACCGGGAAAACCCTGGAAGAAATTGAGAACTACTGGAGAAAATAAGGCATGAAACAATTCCTGGACGACATCCACGGCCGATACGCCGCCGAGAAAAAAGCCCTGCTGGCCCTGTGCAGCAACGGGACGGGCCTGAGCGTGGCCGATCTGTCCCATGAGCTGGGAACCAGCATTCCCAAAGTGACCCGCGTCGTCAACGAGATGATTCAGGATGGTTACTTGGCAGAGCTCGGGAAACAGGAATCCACGACAGGCAGGCGGCCCAGCCTGTATGGCCTGAACCCGGACGCCGGATTCTTTGTGGGCATCGACGTATGCCAGCATTATTTCTCCCTGGCCATCACCGACTTCCCGGGCCGAGTGCTTCATTTTACGGACGAAATTCCTTTCACCCTTGTCAATACGGAGGAATCGGTGCGACAGATGTGCGAGGCCATTCAGGCCCACCTGGCAGGCGTGAACATCGACCAGGCCCGGATCCGTGCCTACGGGATCAATCTCACCGGGCGCGTGAACCACTCCACGGGATACAGCTATTCCTTTTTCATCAGCGAGCAGAAACCCATCCGGGACGTATTCCGGCAGTATCTGGGCAAACCCGTCTCTCTGGAGAACGACTCCCGGGCCATGGCCTATGGAGAGTACATGAGCAGCATCGCACGCGAGGAAGGGACGTTCCTGTTCCTGAACGTGGGTTGGGGCCTGGGGATGGGAATGATCCTGGACGGGAAACTGTTCAGCGGGAAATCCGGTTTCTCGGGAGAAATCGGCCACTTCCCCCTGCTGGACAACAACCAATTCTGCCGATGCGGAAAGATCGGCTGCCTGGAAACCGGTGCGTCGGGAAGCGCCCTGCACAGACTGATGCGGGAAAAACTCAGTGAGGGACGTCCTTCCCTGCTCAGTGCCGCCTATAAAGCCGGCGCAGACCTCACCATGGATGACATCCTGGACGCCATCCGCCGGGAAGACGTCACGGCCATCGAATGTATCGAACAGATCGGGAGCACCCTGGGCAAGGCCGTCGCCGGGCTGATCAACCTGTTCAATCCGGACATGGTGGTCATCGGCGGACGCCTGTCGGTTACCGAACGGTATCTGATGCCTCCGCTCCGCAGCGCCGTCAACAAATACTCGCTGAACCTGGTGAACAACGACACCATCATCCGGGTATCGCGCCTGGGGAACGAGGCCGGTGCGATAGGCGCCAGTTTACTGTCAAAAAGCCGCCTGCTGGGCGGAAGGGTATAAAAGAAGGGACCGCTCTTGATGAACGGTCCCTTTGATTTGCTATACAAGCAGCGGAATGATTACTCGGCTACCACGTTGAACTTGAAGGTTCCCTTGATGGCTTTGTAAATCTTCACGGCGGCCTCGTACTGGCCCAGTTCCTTCACTTCACCGGCAAGGATGGTGATATCCTTCTTGTCGATGTTCAGGCCCTTGGCGTTCAGGGCGTCGGCCAGGTCGATGGTGGTCACGCTGCCATAGAGCTTGCCGCTCTCGGAGACTTTCACCTTCACCTCTACGGTCTGGGCGGAGAGGGTGGCGGCGAGGGCCTCTGCATCGGCAACGAGCTTGGCCTCTTTGTGAGCGCGCTGGCGGAGGGTTTCCGCGTGCTGCTTCTTCACGGATTCGGTAGCGACGGTGGCAAAGCCCTGCGGCACCAGATAATTCATGGCATAACCGGCCTTTACCTTGACAATTTCACCGGCGTAGCCCAGGTTGGCTACATCTTTCTTAAGCAAAATTTCCATAAGGCAGATTATTTAAGGAGGTCAGTAACATAGGGAAGCAGAGCGAGGGAGCGGGCACGCTTGATGGCCTGGGCAACCTTGCGCTGGAACTTGAGGGAAGTACCGGTGATGCGGCGGGGAAGGATCTTACCCTGCTCGTTGAGGAACTTCTTCAGGAACTCGGGGTCCTTGTAATCTACATACTTGATACCGGCCTTCTTGAAGCGGCAGTATTTCTTCTTGCGAACCTCTACGGTAGGAGGGTTCAGATAGCGGATTTCTTTGTTTTCGTTTGCCATAATTTTGTCCTCCTATATTTTATTCAGCAGCGGGAGCTTCGGCGGCGGGAGCAGCCTTGGCGGCCTTGTTGGCGCGACGCTTTTCCGCATAGGCCACGGCGTCCTTGTCCAGGGCGACGGTGAGGTAGCGGATGATGCGCTCGTCACGGTGATACTGGGTTTCGAGGGTGGCAACGAACTGGGAGTCTGCCTTGAACTCGATCAGGTAATAAAAACCTGTGGTCTTGTGCTGGATGGGGTATGCAAGCTGACGCAGGCCCCAATCCTCCTGGTACACAACCTCTCCACCGTTGTCGGTGATGAGCTTGACGTACTTGGCAACCGCTTCCTTCATCTGGGTGTCAGACAAAACGGGAGTTGCAATGAAAACGGTTTCGTACTGGTTAACCATTGTTTGTTAATTAATTGTTTGTAAATAAGTTATATCCTTTTAGGGCATCCAAGGGCCCAAAAAGGACTGCAAATATACGCATTAATTCCCGTAAAACCAAATATTTCGCATTTTCATCCCCTTTTTTGGAGAATTCCCCTAAAAACCTGATTCACAAGGAAATAAGCTGTAAGAAAAAGCTCCGGCATTTCTTTGGTGAAGGGCATGATATCCCCTACCTTTATACCTGCAAACCGTGCCGCAGAGGGGATTTGATCGGTCGCCAACCGGTACTCTATGCAATAATGCCGGCAGGGTCCATTTCCCCGCCGGCATTATTTACATCCGTAATGCGCCTTACTTTTCAGGCACGTTCTCCAGAACCACCTTCAGATAATCCCAGGTACGGGCGACGGACGCAATGTTCACTTTCTCGTCCGGGCTGTGCGGGAAGCGGACGGTGGGTCCTATGGAAACCATCTCCCAATTGGGATATTTGGCACCCAGCAGGGCACATTCCAGACCGCCGTGGGTAGCCATGACCTTCATGGGATAACCGTACACTTTCTCGAACTGCTCCATCATCACCTTGTTCATGGGCGTATCCAGTTTGGGACGCCAGCCGCTGTAACCGCCCTTGAATTCCACGGAGTCGGCCCCGGCCAGCTCAAAGATGCAACGCACCCGCTGGGCAAGGGCGGCCTTGGCGGAATCCACGGCACTGCGCATAAGGGAGTGGACCGTAATCTTGCCCTTCTCCGTACGGACGATGGCCAGGTTGATGGAGGTCTCTGTAAGTCCGGCCATGCTCTGGCTCATGCGGATTACGCCGGAAGGGCAGGCAATGATGGCTTTGACGGCCCTGAGCATAACGCTGCCCTGAATGAACTTGGCGGCGGCAGGGACATCCTCTACAAGGAGGATTGCCGAAGGATCCGACTCGGCGAACTCCGCCTTGATTTCATTGAATATGCTGTCGATCATTTTTTTCACGGCGTTCACGTTTTCCTCCGGAATGGCTACCTCGGCCACGGCCTCGAACGGAATGGCATTGCGGAGCGAGCCGCCGGTGAAACTCACCACTTTGACGCCGAAGAGCTCCATCAGCGGAAGCAGGATGCGGCTCAGCGCTTTGTTGGCATTGGCCCTGTAAAGGGAAATATCCATGCCGGAATGTCCTCCCTGCAAACCTTTCACGGTAATCTTGAGGCCCTTATGCCCTGCGGGAACGGCATATTTGTAGTACTTGAAAGAGGCCGATGCATCCAGGCCGCCGGCACAACCCACGCAGAGTTCGCCTTCGTCCTCGGAGTCCAAGTTGATGAGGATATCCCCTTTCAGGATGCCCGGCTTCAGTTTCGTCGCACCGGTCATTCCGGTTTCCTCGTCATAGGTTACAAGCACTTCCACGGGACCGTGCTTGACGGAAGGGTCTTCCAGCACGGAAAGGCCCATGGCCACGCCGATGCCGTTGTCGGCCCCCAGGGTGGTGCGGTCTGCCGTCACCCACTCCCCGTCTATATAGGCGTCGATGGGGTCCGTGAGGAAATTATGGGTGGAATCGGACGTTTTCTGCGGCACCATGTCCATGTGGCCCTGCAGGATTACGCCGCGACGGTTCTCGTAACCGGGGGTGGCAGGGACGCGGATAATGATGTTTCCCGTCTCGTCCTTAATGGTTTCCAGGCCACGGGTTTTTCCCCAATTATACAGATACTCAATCACTTTTCCCTCGTGCTTGGAGGGACGCGGAATCTGGGTCAGCTGATAGAAGTTATTCCAGACTACTTTCGGTTCCAAATCTTTGATACTCATAGTTTTGGTATTAATAGTGTTATTTGTTGATACTCATGATGCACTCTTTGCCCAGCTGATACACGGGTGCTCGGGTTTCCAGCAGCTGACGGCCGTCTTCCGACAGCCGCACGCGGCAGATAGCCGGTTCCCGGAAACGGATGCTCCTGCGGCGGCGGTCTCCCCCGTCAAAGCCTTCCGGCTCCGACTCCACCTCCAGCTCCAGATAATACGGGGTGCCCTTCCCGTCCGGTTTCAGGCCGTCCTGGTCCGACAGCAGGAAGGCGACATAGCGCTGCACCCGCTCCCCGGAGGAGGGACGCACATCGAACACCCCGTGCAAGGGCCGGCTAACCGTATAGCCGCGGAACAGGGCCAGGTACTCTTCCTCTATCCGGGAGAGTTCCTCCAGCGCGGCCGCAAGCGCTTCGCCGGAGAACGTGGCATCGGTATGCCCCATGGCGATATTCATCCGCTCCTGACGGACGGAAAGGATGATCTCGGCCGCCTCCGCCGCCTTGTCTTCCAGGGTTTTGTCCTGCATCACCTCCCGGGTTACCGGCATCTGGACAAAGCCGGTGTCTACCTGGACCATCTCCATGGTGGTCTCCGTACGCATGAGCCGGTCCGAGGTGAGCCCCTTGTCGGAATAGTCCCGCCGCGGGACCGGAGAGAAGCGCCAGGAAAGGGAACGGGCCTCCAGCGTGTCCCGGAAGCTAACCAGGCCCTGGGAAGACAGGGTGAGAAGGCTTTCCAGGCCGACTTCCGCCGGATAATGGACGGAAGGGTCTGCCTCTACGCAGGGAAGCAGGCGCAGGCGGGTGACATGCGCCTTGACCGAGTTCTGACGCGGGGCGTCGAATCCCAGCATCCGGGAGGCGTAGGCGGCATAGGGCCCGGCAAAGAAATACTCCTGGACGGCGTCTACCTCTATGACAAAGGTAGTGGAAGGGAGACTGTATATAACCTCCTGTGCCCGAAGGCCGGTGGCGGCCAACAGCAGGAGGAAGGCCGAAAAGCATTTTTTGATCATTATTTCCATCTTTTATGCGTCCAGAGGTAATTCCAGGGCTGTACCTGGAGGTCTTCCTCCAGCAGTTTGTAATATTGGGTCATCAGGGCTTCCGGCGTACATCCGCCGGCGTGCTCCGACAAAGGGACCACCGTAAGGGTATAGTTGCCGTCTTCCTGCCGGAAAAAGCGCAGGTAACACACCGCCATGTCCAGGCGGCAGGCCAGGGCGGCGGCTCCCGTCATGGAACGGGTGGGCTGGTTCAGGAAAGACTCTACCAGCATAGACCCCTGCCCGTGATACGGGTATTGGTCCGTATTGAACACGTAGCAGAATTTGTCTTGCCGACGGGAAAGGACGAAACGCAGGATATGGTCTGCCGCGACATATCCCCGGAAGCCCTGGTCTTTCACGGGCATGGTGCGGATATGGGCTATAACCCTGTCCCAGAAACGGTTATGCAGGGGAAGATAGGTAACGGCGATGCCATCCGGCGCGATATCCGGCTCTACCTGGCCGAAGTACTGCCGGATGCCGCCCATGAGCTCCCAGTTGCCCATATGGGAATGCATCACCACCAGTTGCCGCGCCCCGCCCGAGAGGCGGTTCCACTCTTCCGGGTTGGTCAGACGAACGATTTGGCTGTCTTTCAGGCGCTGGCGCCCGCGCTCCCCCTTGCACCCGGCAAACCAGAGCATCTCTGTGAGGGTCTGGGCGAAATGCAGGTAGAAGCGTTTGCTGAGCTCCCGGAGTTCTCCGTACTGTTTGTGAGGGAAACTGCGGGAGAGATTGACCATCACTACATCTGTCCGGTAATGCAGCACAGAGCGCATGAACCAGGCGATGAACCTGGCCCAGGAGCGGTGATAGGATAGCGGCAGGCGTCCGTTCAGGTATAGCAGGCCTGTCATCAGGCGCACGCCCCAAGTGTCTTTCTTCTCTTCCATTTATTTTACAAATATAATGAAAAATACAGAAAAAAACACCCGCTCCTGATGGAAGCGGGGTTAAAGGAAGGATGTCCGGGAAGATTTACATGCCCATGCCCAGGATCAGGCCTACCGTCCAGGTGCTGAACTGGGGGCCGAATCCCTCTCCCAGCTGCGGCATGGGATTGTACCGCCCGTAGATGCCCAGTCCGCCATAGGAGACGGAACCATGGATATTGTAAGTGAAGCGGTTGGTGCGGATATTCCGGGAATAGCGGGATTCCTTGGCGCCGGTGGGAACCATTTCCTTGAGGGCGGAGCCATCCGCGGCCGTTCCCTTGAACTGCGAGCAGGCGTTCAGGTTAATCTCGAAAGACGCGCCCACATGCAGGGTGATTTTCCCAAACTGCTGCGCAAAATCCAGGGGGAAACTGAACGTGCACACAGAAAGGGTGGACTTTTTCACCTCCGAGACATAATAGCGGCTATAAATGTCGTCGATGGCGACAGGGCGCACCAAAAGGGCATTCTCCACCGCGAACTGCGGCGTATTCACATTGTACGGCCACCAGTAAAAGCCGTTACTGAGCCGATACCAGTTCCAGTGGACATCCGCGCCCAGGGAAATGCGCCCGTTCTCATAGGGTTTGAAGGCGAATTCCGCCATGTTGAAGCCGAACTCCTGGCTGCGGAAAAAATTAGAGTGGGGAGCCATCTGGGCATCTGCGTTCACGATGCCGTTGAATCCGAAATAGAGATAACTGATTAGCTCATAGCTGAAAGGGCTGTCCCCAATCTCGCGGTCGAGCTCCAGGTCCGCCATCCGGGCGCCGAGGCCTTGGGCATTCAGGCCGATGCAAAGGCCGAAGCCGATTACTGCAGCAAATAATTTTTTCATTTGTCATTAACTAAAAACGCACGAAGTTAAACAAAAAAAACGGGATTGCAAGGATTTCGGCCCTCTCTTGCTTTTTACAAATATTCTCCCCAACTTTGTAAGAACCGAACAAAACTTAAAACCGATCATATGTTCAAAGGACAACCCAAAGGGCTTTTCGCCCTCGCACTGGCCAACACGGGTGAGCGTTTCGGCTACTACACCATGCTGGCCATCTTCATGCTCTTCCTCCAGGCCAAATTCGGATGGGAGCAGGCCCTCTCCAGCCAGGTGTACTCCATCTTCCTGGCCCTCGTGTACTTCATGCCCGTAGTGGGCGGCATCCTGGCCGACAAAATCGGCTACGGGAAATGCGTGGTCACCGGTATCTGCGTCATGTTCGCCGGATACCTGGCCCTGTCCATCCCCACCGGAGCCAACACCCTGGGCGTGGTGCTCATGCTGGGCGCCCTGCTCCTGATCTCGGTGGGTACCGGCCTGTTCAAGGGCAACCTGCAGGTCATGGTGGGCAACCTTTACGACGACCCTAAATACGCCTCCAAGCGGGATGCAGCCTTCTCGCTGTTCTACATGGCCATCAACATCGGCGCCATGTTCGCCCCCTCCGCCGCCACAGCCATCACCAACCGTTTCATGAGCAAGGCCGGCCTCATCTACAAGGCCGACATCCCCGCCCTGGCGCACCAGCTGCTCGGCGGCAGCATCACCCCTGAAAACGCCTCCCGCCTGGCAGATCTCCAGGCCCAGATGCCGGACGCCTCGGTAGCCGCCATGGCCCCCGCTGACTTCGGCGCCTATTATATCGAGCACCTCTCGTCGGCCTACAACATGGGCTTCGCCGTGGCCTGCGTCTCCCTGATCATCTCCATCGCCATCTACTTCGCATGCCGCAGCTGGTTCAAGCACGCAGACGTCAACGCCAAGCAGGCCGCCGCAGCCAATGCTCCCGTGGTGGAACTCACGCCCAAGCAGACCAAGGAGCGCATCACCGCCCTTGTCATGGTGTTCGCCGTGGTCATCTTCTTCTGGATGGCCTTCCACCAGAACGGCCAGTCCCTTACCTGGTTCGCCCGCGACTACACCCAGAGCTTCGCAAGCGGCCCGGTGCGCATGGGCTTCAATATCTGGATCCTGGCCCTTATCGCCGTGAGCATCTACACCCTGTTCGGCATCTTCCAGAGCGAGAGCAAAAAGAGCAAGATCATCTGCGGCGTGGTAACGGCCCTGCTGTGGGGCGGCGCCTACTGGATCTACACCGGCATGCCCAACCCGCTGGAAATCCAGCCCCAGCTGTTCCAGCAGTTCAACCCCTTCTACGTGGTGTTCCTCACGCCCATCTCCATGGCCATCTTCAGCGCACTGGGCGCCAAGGGCAAAGAGCCGTCGGCCCCGGTCAAGATCGGCCTGGGCATGTTCGTAGCCGCCCTGGGTTACCTGATCATGATCTTCGGATCCATCGGCCAGGCCTCCCCTGCCCAGCTGCAAGGTACCGTTTCCCCGGATCCGGTGGTTCCCATGTACCTGATCACCACCTATCTGGTTCTCACTTTCGCAGAACTGCTCCTGAGCCCGATGGGCATCTCCTTCGTGACCAAGGTGGCTCCGCCCAAGTACAAGGGCCTGATGATGGGCCTGTGGTTCGCATCCACGGCCGTGGGCAACTATCTCAGCTCCATCCCCGGCCTGCTTTGGAAGGCGGTTCCGCTGTGGGCCAACTGGGCCATTCTGATGGCTCTGTGCGTCATCGCCGGCGGCATCATGTTCGCCATGATGAAGAAGATCAACGAGGCCACGGCCTCCTAAACAGCTGGCGTCCAGGCATCAGTGCCCCGGCTATACATCATATCAGGACCCAACGGCTCCGGGAAAACGACGGCTTCGTACTCGCTTCTCCCGGAGCTGCTGGACTGTAGCGAGTTCGTAAACTCGGACGAGTTCGCCAAGCACCTGGCGCCGTTCGCCCCGGAAAGCGCCTACATCACAGCCAGCCGCCTGATGCTGAAAAAGGTCCAGTATCTGTTCGACCGGCGGGAAGACTTCTGCATAGAAACCACCCTGGCCACCCGTTCCCTGATCAAAACGGTGCACAAGGCCCAGCAGCAGGGATATTACGTAACGGTGCTGTACCTGTGGCTGAACTCCCCCGACATCGCGGTGGAAAGGGTGGCGCTGCGGGTCCTCTCCGGCGGGCACGACATCCCGGAGAAAACCATCCGGCGGCGTTACCAGATGGGACTGAACTACCTATTCCACACGTATATGCCCGTGTGTGACAAATGGATCCTGGCCGACAATTCCACACCTCCCTTCGAGATTGTGGCGGAAGGCTCCAAGAAAGGCCTCCAGATCCGCAACATGGCCACGTACACCCGGATCCGGAACCTGGTTACGGACATCGAGGATATCCCCACGCCCATCGAGAACGTGACGGAATTCATCGCGAAAGAAATCGCCAAGGCGCCCCTGGCACACGACGGCGTACCGTTCGAAGGGACTCCGCCGGAAAACGACAGTTTTGACAAGACAAATCCATGATAGGAAGCAAACAGTATTATTTCAACCTTTTCCAGGTGGACCAGCCCCTGCTGGACGCCCTGATAGAAGAGGGGCTCCGAAGCGGAGGAAGCTACTGCGACCTGTACTTCGAGAACACCACGTACGGCAGTCTGCTCCTGAGGGACGGCGCCGTTACCTCCGGCGGCTGCCACCAGGACTTCGGCGTGGGGGTCAGGGTGCTTGCCGGGGAAAAAACCGGTTACGCCTATTCCGAAAGCACGGCGCCGCAGCACATGAAAGCCTGCGCCCGGGCCGCCGCCCAGATCGCAGACAAACCGGTAGAGGTTAATCCGTTCGGCACGGTGGCTCCCCGGCGCGGAGAGCCCAACCCCGCCGCAGACCGTTATCCCATGCTCCAACCCTGGAGGGAGCAGTCCCTGCAGGCCTTCCTCCCCTTCCTGCAAAAGCTGGAGGCGCAGGTCCGCAGCCGTGACACCCGCATCGTGAAGCTCATCGCCAACCTGGCCTTCCAGGTAAGCGACATCCTCATGTACAACGCCTACCGGGAACTGAAATGGGACACCCGCCCGATGGGCAGCCTGTCCGTGTCGGCCGTTTTCCAGCAAAACGGAGCCACGGAGAACAAATCGGCCTCCCGGAGTTTCCGCTGCGGAGCGGAAATGCTCACAGACAGCCTGATCCGGGAA
The DNA here is from genome assembly GCA_946187865.1 of uncultured Bacteroidales bacterium. Classification (GTDB taxonomy): domain Bacteria; phylum Bacteroidota; class Bacteroidia; order Bacteroidales; family UBA932; genus Cryptobacteroides. The sequence goes on along the minus strand of CAMHST010000014.1, from coordinate 5,869 downwards.
ATCGCCGACGAGGTGGTGAAAGGGATCGACGAGCGTTTTGCCGCCAGAAGGCCCAAAGGCGGGCAGATGAGCGTGGTCATGGGGGCCGGCGCCTCCGGCATCCTCCTGCACGAGGCCATGGGACACGCCTTCGAGGCCGATTTCAACCGCAAGGGAACTTCCATCTTCGCCGACAAGATGGGCACCCGGATCTGCCCCGAAGGCATCCAGATTATCGACGACGGCACGCTCGCGGGCAACCGCGGGGCGCTCAATTTCGACGACGAAGGCGTGGCCGCCCAGAAAACCTATATGGTAGAGGACGGGATCCTCACCTCCTACCTGCACGACCGCATCAGCGCCGCCCACTACGGCGTGCGCCCCACCGGAAACGGACGCCGCGAAAGCTTCCGCTATGCCCCCATTCCCCGCATGAGGGCCACCTACATGGAAAGCGGGAACGCCAAGGCGGAGGACCTGGTCGCCTCCGTGAAAGAAGGCATCTTCGTGGACGAATTCTCCAACGGCCAGGTCCAGATCGGCGAAGGCGATTTCACCTTCTTTGTCAAATCGGGCTTCCTGATCGAAAACGGAAAACTGGGCATGCCGGTCAAGGATATCAACATCATCGGCAACGGGCCGGCCGCCCTGGCCGATATCCGTGGCGTGGCGGACGACCTCCTGATAGACCCCGGCGCGTGGACCTGCGGCAAAGAGCAGTCGGTTCCCGTGAGCTGCGGCATCCCCACCGTCCTGATTGGCAGCCTCACGGTAGGCGGCGGTTTTTAAACGACAGATCCATGAGCACGAATAACTTGGAAGCGACATTACAAGAGAGCGAAATAGCGCTGGCACGCCACTGCATGGACTTCGCCCTGCACCACGGCGCACAGCGGCTCCGCATCACCCTGACCAAGAGCCTGATGAACCTCACCGGGCTACTAAACGGAGAGGTGGACAAAGTGGCCCTGGCCCTGGACCGCAGCCTGCAGATCCAGCTGTTCGCAGACGGACGGTTCGGCTCTTTTTCCAGCAACCAGCTGGAGAAAGAAGGGCTGGAGCGTTTTATCCTGGAGGCCATCAGCACGGTAAGGATGCTGGAACCGGACCCGGACCGGGATCTGCCCGCAGCGGAGAGGCTGGTGAAAAACGCAGTCACCGGAAAAGAACTGGCCCTGTACGACCCTGCCTGCGAAACCCTCACGGACCAGCGGCGTCGGGAGATCTCCCTCTCTTCCATGCTATGGCCACGGAAGGCCGCACTGGAAAAGGGATGGACCCTGATTTCGGAAGAGGGCGAATACTCCGACAGCGTGTTCGACAGCCTCACCCTGGACAGCCAGGGGCTGGAAGCCCGCCATACGGAAACCTCCTTCGAGATTGGCTACGAAAGCACCGTGGAAGACCCGGAAGGCAATCACTTCTCCAGCTACTGGTGGGACGCCTCCCCTACGCTGGCTCAGCTCCGGTGGCAGGACTGCGCAGAGAAAGCCTGCCTGCGGGCGGCGGCGCAGATTGGCCCCAAAGGCATCGAGAGCGGGAAGTACACGCTGATAGTAGACAGCGAATGCGCCTCCAAACTGCTGTCTCCGCTGCTGAACGCCCTGAGCGGATCCAGCCTGCAGCAGAAGAACTCTTTCCTCATGGATTCGCTGGGGAAAAAACTGTTCCCGGAAAGCCTTACCCTGTGGGACCGCCCGCTGGCCCCGGGGCAGACCGGCAGCCGGCTCTTCGACAGCGAGGGGGTCGCCACCCGGGAGATGCCCGTCATCGAAAAAGGCGTGGTGAAATCCTATTTTCTCAACACCTGCATGGCCCGGAAGATGCAGATGGCCCCCACCATCGAAGACTGTTCCCGCGCCGTCCTGTCCCCTGTAGGGGGCATCAAAACCCGGGAAGAACTCTTGGCCAAGGTGCGGGACGGCATCCTGGTCACCGAATTCAACGGCGGCAACTCCAACTCGGCCACCGGCAATTTCTCCTACGGGGTGGAAGGTTTCCTGGTGCGGGACGGCAAAATAGCCCATCCTGTCCGGGAAATCCTGATAACCGGCAATTTCCTGAGCCTGTGGGGAAACCTTGTGGCCACGGCCGACGACGCCCGCCCCTGCATGTCCCGGCTCATCCCCTCCCTGGCCTTTAAAGACGTGGACGTGAGCGCATGAAAACCGCGGTAGTCATACTCAATTACAACACCCGGAACTATCTGGAGCAGTTCCTCCCTGGCCTGGTCGCCTCCTGCGAAGGCCTGGATGCCGGGATTATCGTGGCCGACAACGCCTCCCGGGACGGCTCCGCCGAATGGGTCCGGGAACAATTCCCGGATGTGCCGCTAATCGCCCTGGAAGAGAATTTCGGCTTCACGGGAGGCTACAACCGCGCCCTCTCCCAAGTGGACGCGGAGTATTTCGTCCTGATCAACTCCGACATCGAAGTTCCGCCGGGCTGGCTTGCCCCGCTGATTAGCTGGATGGACAGCCATCCGCAGTGCGGCGCATGCGGGCCCAAACTGATCAGTTATGCCCAGCGGGACCGCTTTGAGTACGCCGGCGCGGCGGGAGGCCTGGTGGACAAGTACGGATATCCCTTCTGCCGCGGCCGCGTGATGCAGATGATCGAGACCGACCACGGACAATACGACATCCCGGACGGCATCCTCTGGATCAGCGGCGCCTGCCTGATGGTACGCGCCTCCCTCTGGCGGGAGCTCGGCGGCCTGGACGACCGCTTTTTCGCCCACATGGAAGAGATCGACCTGTGCTGGCGGATGCAGCTCAGGGGCTGGAAGGTGAACCTGGTGCCGGAATCGGCCGTTTACCATATCGGCGGCGGCACCCTGCCCAACGAATCCCCTTTCAAGCTGCGCCTGAATTACCGGAACAACCTGCTGCTGCTGGAGAACAACCTGCCCGCCACCTTTGTCGCGGCGGGAATGCAGGAGCGCCCCGCCCGAAGCCGGACGCGCCGGCGTATCTGCCTCCGCATGCTCCTGGACGGCTGCTCCGCCCTGGTGTATCTGGTTAAAGGAAAGGGCAGTTTTTTCCGGGCCGTGATCCAAGCCCACAGGGAATACCGCCGGCTGAGACGCTCCGCAGCCGTTCCGCCGCATCCCACCCTGCCGGAAGGCCTGTACAAAGGGTGGATCGTCCCCAAGGGACTATTTGGGAAATAATTGCTATCTTTGCCCGTAAGGAATATTTACTGCCATGAAAATCATTATCGAAGGCGCAGGGCAAGTGGGCTCCCATCTGGCCAAGATGCTCAGCCACGCTTCCAACGAGATCACGGTGATCGACGAGAACCCGGACCGCATCCGCAAGCTGGTCTCATCGGCCGATGTATCCACCGTGCAGGGGCCGCCCTCCACAATTGCGCTGCTCAGGGAAGCCGGCTGCGCCGGAGCAGACCTTTTCATCGCCGTAAACCCGTTCCAGTCTCAGAGCGTGAACATCGTGAGCGCCCTGCTGGCCAAAAAAATAGGCGCGAAAAGGGTGATCGCCCGAATCGACAACGAGAGCTATCTCTCCCCGGAGAACAAACTGCTGTTCAAGGACATGGGCATAGACATCCTGTTCTATCCGGAAAAGAGCGCAAGTGATGAAATCGTTGAAATGCTCCGCCACAGCGCCTCTACGGACTCCATGGATTTCGCCCGGGGAAAACTGCAGTTGGAAGTATTCAAGCTGGACGACGATTCCCCGCTGCTGGAGATGAGCGTGGCAGAATTCGCCAAAACCGTGAAAACCGCGGAGCCGGAGGCCGATTTCCGCATCGTGGCCATCTCGCGCGGCGGTGTCACCCTCATTCCCCGCCACGACACGCCTTTCAAGTACATGGACTACCTCTATGTCATTTCCCGCCGCGAAGGCATCCCGGTCCTGATGAAGTATCTGGGAAAAGACAAGATAGATGTGCGCCGGGTGCTCATCCTGGGCGGCAGCGAGATCGGGGAAATGGTGGCCAGAAGGCTTTCGGAACAGAAACTGGACGACATTAAAATCATCGACATCGACCCTGCCCGCTGCCGGCAGCTGTCAGAGGACCTGCCGGACCTGGTGAGCGTAGCCTGCGGCGATGTCCGCAATTCGGATTTCCTGCTGGAGGAAGACATCCGCAGCTACCAGGCCGTGCTCTCGTGCACGGGCAACGACGAAGTGAACATCCTCGCCTGCGTGGTGGCCCGCAAGATGGGCGTTGCCCGCGTGATCGCCCAGGTGGAGAACCTGGAATACATCCGCCTGGCAGAGGAAATGGGCGTAGATTCGGTCATCAACAAGAAACTGATCACCGCAGGCCGAATCTTCAAGTTCACCCTCTCGGACAAGGTGCGTTCCGTACGCTACATGAGCGGGACCAACGCGGAAGTGCTGGAATACACGGCTGCGCCGGATTCCAAGATTACCAAGGGGATGCTCAAAGACATCGATTTCCCGCACAACGCCATCATCGGCGGCATTATCCGGGGCGGAGACAGTTTCATCGCCGTGGGGCATACCCATGTAGAAGCATACGACCGCGTAGCCGTCTTTGCCCTGCCGGAGGCGGTCAAAGACGTGGACAAAATGTTTCGATAGCTTTCGATTTGCAAAAAACGTAATTTTTCAGTAATTTTGTGGGTTATCTGCTTCCGGGCCGGTAACCCATCTTGTTTTAACGTTAACAACATTCTTATATGAGTATCCAAACGGATAACATCCAAAAATTGGTGGAACGCAGGGCACAGGCCCGCAAAGGCGGCGGCGAAAAGCGCATCGAAGCCCAGCACGCCAAGGGAAAACTGACTGCAAGGGAGCGCCTGGACCTTCTTCTGGACAAGGGCAGTTTCGAGGAATTCGACATGTTCGTCCAGCACCGCTGCACCAACTTCGGCATGGAGAAGAGCCATCCGGACGGTGACGGCGTGGTTACCGGTTGCGGCACCATCGACGGCCGCCTGGTGTATGTGTTCGCCCAGGATTTCACCGTGAACGGCGGGTCGCTGTCCAAGACCATGAGCGAGAAAATCTGCAAGGTCATGGATATGGCCCTCCGCGCCGGGGCGCCCGTGATCGGCCTGAACGATTCCGGCGGCGCACGCATCCAGGAAGGGATAGACGCACTGGCCGGCTTCGGAGAGATTTTCGAGCGCAACATCCTCTCTTCCGGGGTCATCCCCCAGATCAGCGGCATTTTCGGCCCCTGCGCCGGCGGCGCGGTGTACTCCCCCGCCCTCACGGACTTCACCCTCATGGTCAAGAATACTTCCTACATGTTCCTCACCGGTCCCGCCGTGGTCAAGAGCGTCACGGGAGAAGAGGTGAACCAGGAAGAACTGGGCGGTGCGGCCGTGCATGCCTCCAAGAGCGGCGTGGCCCATTTCGCGGCCGGCTCCGAGCAGGAAGGCATCCAGACCATCAAGGAGCTGCTTGGCTACCTGCCCCAGAACAACCGGGAAAGCGCCCCCTTCAAAGAGACGGCAGATCCCGCCGGGCGGGTGGATGACAGCCTGAACGGCATCGTCCCCGACAATCCCAACAAAGCCTACGACATGTACGGGGTTATCGGCAGCATCGTGGACGACGGCATCTTCTTCGAGGTGCACAAGGAATTCGCCAAGAACATCATCGTCGGCTTCGCCCACATGGGCGGCCGCAGCGTGGGCATCGTGGCCAACCAGCCCGCCGTGCTGGCCGGAACGCTGGACATCAACGCTTCCCGCAAGGCAGCCCGCTTCGTCCGCTTCTGCGACGCCTTCAACATTCCGCTGGTCACCCTGGTAGATGTTCCGGGATTCCTTCCCGGCACCCAGCAGGAATACGGCGCCATCATCACCAACGGCGCCAAGCTCCTGTATGCCTACGGCGAAGCCACCGTTCCCAAGGTCACCGTCACCCTGCGCAAGGGCTACGGC
>CAMHST010000013.1 GCA_946187865.1 uncultured Bacteroidales bacterium | reverse complement strand
TTCCCTGCAAGTTGAACTGGTCCAGCACCGGGATGCCGTAATAGGCGCAGCAGGCTTTCTGGGCGTCTATATAATCGGCAAAAGTTTTCCCCGTTTTGTTGGGCGCCTCCGAGAAAGGATTGTTGCCGGCGTCCTGGCCGAAGAAACGGAGACTGGTGAAGAAATAGATCTCCGCCTGGGGATTCTTTTCCAGCAAGGTCTTGATGCAGTAATTGATGCCGCCGCACTGCGTGGAAAGCTTGCTCTCGTCGTAGTTGTCAAACGCGGTGTAGTCCTGCCAGGTTCCGCATTCGCGGTTGTTGCCGTAGTCGTTGGTGGAGGCCCAGAGGACATACACGTCGTAAACGCCGGCCGTATCCACCTGGCGCTGCAGGGTGCAGCCCTGTTCCCGGGAAAAGCCTGCGCCGCCCACACCGTAGGTCACTACCTGGGCGCCCAGCAAATCGGCCCAGATCTGCTTGGCCGCGTCCGACTCTTTGTTCACGGAAAGGGAGCCGCCGAATACTGCAATCCGCTTGCCGAAGTTCTTGCTGGCCCGGTAAGGGCTTTGCCGGGAAATCAGGGTGTCCGGCTGCAGCGTGTGGGCGGCAGGGTCGGGCTTCAAGCGGGCCAGCCAGGCCTGGATTTCCTCGGGAGAGGGCTGCCGACGGGGACGCAATTCGCGGTCGCCCAGCAGTGCACGCAATTCCAGAGGTTTGTTGGTGGTGATGCAATCTACCCCCAGGTCTATCAGGTACTGCATGTCACCCGTTTTGTCAACGGTCCAGGTATTGACGCTCATACCCAGCTCATGAGCCCGGGCCACCCATTCGGGATGAGAGCGGAAGGCGGAAAAATGATAGTCGATACCGTTAATCCCGTCCTTGTGCACGGTATCCGGGTCTTTGTCGGCCTCCAGATACTGGTTGGTAAATTCCGGCGCTTCCTTGGCTATGCGTTTGCAGGCTTCGTAGTCGAACGAGATGAACATCACCCGCGACGGGTCCCAGAGCCCGGCTTCCTTCAAGATGCGGAAACACTCGTCCAGCATTTTGTCTGCCCGCTCACGGCTGATTTGTTTTTTAAGCTCCAGCACCAGCATGGTGGAGGGAGACTCCTTTCCCTGAATCAGATACTGCTGCAGGGTAGGTAACGGTTCTCCGTTTTTGAGCTTGCCCTCGTGCCGAAGCTTACTGAGCCGACTGGTTCCGATGTCCAGGCGGTGGAAGTCAGGGTCATGGTTAACCACAACCACATCGTCGGCGGTTATGTGAACGTCGAACTCGCTGCCCCAGAAGCCGTTGTCCTGGGCAGCCTTCAAAGATGCGATGGAATTCTGGGCCTTGGCGGCGTATTCGCTCTCCCAAAAGCCCCGGTGGGCGCAGATCTGCACCCGCTGCTGCGCCCCAAGCTGCGAAACGGCACACAACAGGGCGACACAAATAAGAAGTACTCGTTTACACATATCTCAAAGTTACAGATTATTCTTCAGACCGCAAAATCTTGCGGGCTATTATCCAGTTGATCCGCCTTCAAGGAGGAAGATGCGAATCAAACGCGCAATAAGCGTTAAGTGGAAACAGCTGAAAATCAATTTATTATGCAAAAGTGTCTAGACAAAAGCGCCTAGACACATTTGCATAACAAATTCATAATGAAGCACTTACACTTAACGCATCCATTCCCTCTTCAATTGAGTTTCTATGAGTTTGAGTAATCCGCTCCTTTTTCCCAAATTTGAACAACTAATAACTTCAAAAGAACTAACCTCAATATTAAATGTAATGAAACGGTTCATTGTTTCTACATTCATAGCAATAACCTGTTTGCTAAATGCGTATTCCCAATCAAAAGATTCAGATTTACACCGGATGAATCTGAAAGGGAATGTTTCCACGGTCGAGTATTTTTATAAACATGTCACGGAAGAGTGGGGAGAGGAAAAAACCGTTCTCTCTCCCAGCCGGAGGTTTTATTTCAATCCGTCCGGCAATCTCGTCTATGCGCAGATCCTCGGAGAAAGTGAGTGGTACGACGATTACACCGATGAGACGGCCGTGACCAAACAGTACTTATACGATTCGTCAGGCAAACTCACTACCGTCATGTACTATCGTGCGAAGGGTGAACTGCCGAACTCCGGTAGTATCAATAATCTCGGAAGCCGGGAGAAGGCCGAGTACGAATACGACAGTTCCGGAAGGTTGCACTCAATTACGTATTACTGGAGTCTGGCTGGAAGCGAATGGACAATAAACAGCGGCTATAGTTATTATAATGTCAGAGGCTATGAGTGCGCCCCACAGTCCGGATACTATGAAGGGGCAAAAGAAGTATGGAATTATACGGCAGACGGTTTTACACACATCATCTGCGATCACAATGGTATGACCCGCGTTAAAGAGGTGGCCACGGAAAAAGGGAGAAAGGTGGATGGAAGAGGTGGCATTTCCATCTATGATGATGCCGGCCGTCTGGTGGCCCGCGGAGGATCTTTCGTGGCCAGCAATGGCGCAGCCAGTTATTCAGAATACTTTGGATACAACAAGCAGGGGGATCTGGTCATCGAATCTTCCAACGCGGATGCCCAGAAGCAGATAGAGATCATGCCCTGGCTCAAAGCCTCCTACAACCGCCACGGGGATTACTTCTACCAATATGTGTATGACGACCACGGTAACTGGATCGAAAGAAAGAAGTTCAAGACACAGAACGGGAACCGGGAGCCCATATTGGAGAACACCCTGGTCCGAGTCATCGGATACGATTCCTTCGACTTTGTTGAAAAAGATCAACAGAAATCTAATGCCCGATACGACGCTGCAAAAGAATTGCTGAATACTGCGATAGACCAGTTTAACGGCTATACGTCAGAAAAAGATCCAGATAAAGGATTGGAAGCCTATCGTTCTGCAAAAAAAGTATTGGAATACGATATCCCGGATTTGAATGACACCGCCAATTACATTATCGCGGTAGTCTGGCCCACAATGAATCAGGTAGGTGAGGTACGTGGAGCTGGAGAATATCTTAGTAGTCTTCTCGTTGGAGTAACATATGCAGAAAGGGCCATGCGCAAGGATAGCGAGGTGTTCGAGCAAGCAAAGGAATTGTATAACTTATATGTTGACGAGATCAATCAATATGACGAGTACAAAGACCATCTGAATGGTATTTCACGACAATCAACGATGTTTATGCTTGACAAAGAGTCCGATGAAATCGGTCCGGTCGACGGAGTTTGGGAGGAAATACCATATGGCGCAGAGTCGCTGAAGAAAAAATAATAAAGATTATGAGAAAACTTTTACTTTATTTATCATTTCCCATTTTGTCATGGATGCTACTGTCATGCGGGGGAAGGAGCAACAAGCAGGCCGAATTATTGACCTTTGATGCGTACGATTTTATAGCTGATTACTCTTATCGGCCACAGTGGTTTACAGTCAGTAATAATATTCAACAAAGTTCTAACGACCTGAAAAGCACCTATGGTTTTTCTTTTAAAGGCTGGAATAATTCCGGTCAATATATTGTCGGGACTTGGGTAAAAGACTGCGATTTTGATGTCCAAACGGAGGGAGTGTCCAATACCTCGAACAGCAGCCAATTGATCAGAGCCGTTTGTGATGCGTCAAATCCGGAAAGATGCATAATGGTTCATCAATACGCATTCTCAACGGAAGAAGCAGATAAAATCCGGACAGAACTTTTGAATGCCTCAAAAGGTTTTGAGGCATATAAACAAGAGGATGGTTCTATCACTTATCAAAACACCTTTATGAGAGTAATAGAGAAAAATACTGAAATAGACGGTCTCAAAACCATTCATTTTGCTTCTACAGAGTTTTCTGCCGATGAGGATTATCCGTTTAAAAAGTCGATGTCACTTTCTCAAATAGGCAGCCTCTCAAAGAATGAGTTCAAATTCATAAAGGACTATGGTTCTCAACGTATTAAGTTCATGGGTGAGGTCACAGAAATATCCGAGATGATGGGCAAAATCACTTATGAGTTTGAAAATGATGATTATACAATCTGGGCACAATTCGAAAATAGTGAAGAAGCTTTTACAGATCTATCTCTACCAGTTTTTCTAACCTTAAGCGGGTATGTTTCTGATGTGTCATCAACTTCCTCATATGCCTCATTTATTACACTCAATGATGTTCGGATCTGGCTTAATGGAGCAAACCGATATGTAGGAGTGACACCTGTAGATGCTATGTTCAACGTTGATTCATACTCTAACAGTGAAGAATTGCGTTACATAGGGTATCTAACCAATGGCAGTAAAAAATACAATATCGAAATGGTCCTCACAATTACAAATGGCTATGAGGTTGATGGCTATTATCGATATACGAGCCAATCGGCTGATAAACGGATTCCGCTTAAAGGTTATGTTCAGCAAAGCACCGGAGCGTTCACAGACATATCACAATTGGATCTCTATTCCGGAGAAGGGACGGAACTTTTCAGCATATCCCTGGAGAGCGATTGGTCGAAAGGAGATGGCGACTGGTATAAATACCCCACCGCAGAAGATTGTGAAATGGCGGGTGACAACTATACAAGCCATCTTTCAATTTGGATTATGGCAGATAATGATGAAGACTTCCCACACTGAGAACCTTAACTCGGAGAAGCGTAGGCCACGAATAAGAATAAAACTATCTTACTATGTTACGAGGTTTTGTTAACGTAAGATGTCCTCATTGCGGACATTCATTCAAAGCACCCGATATTGAGCGGAACGCCACTGTCTTCAGCATGCCTGTGACATGTCCTTCCTGCAAAAAAGAGGTGCAGTTGCACGAATTAGACAAGTTCAAAAATCTTTTTTCAAAGTAATCAACAATTCTATCTAATTAAATCCAAATCACTTATTATGAGCAAATTATCACAGCAAGTTAAGAGCAAAATGAGAGGGTTCGAGTATGGCAGAGACAAGGACGGAAATGTTAGGATAAAAACAGATGAAAACGACGCAAAAGTAGTAATAGAATTGATTAAGACCGTTGCTGGTATCTTTCTGAAAAAATAAAAAGATGTCCTTTCTAGAGAAAAGCAGGTTATCGAAACGTGCAATCACTCTCTTTGAACTCCAATCCGGCTTGGATGCCATCCAGGACAGTGAAAAAAAACAGAAACGGTTTGATGCGCTGCCCAAGGGGATGCAAGACCAGTTGGATGCTCTATGGGGCCAGTTGTACAGTGACCGGGGCCGGAAAAACATTCCTACATCCGGAGGGCGTTGGAGTGGTGAGGCAGGGGACTCCATATGGATTCCCGATGACCAGATTGTCCCCCCGGACAAAGGCTACAGCAATATGCAGCAAAAGACCTGGGGGCAAATAAAAAGGGAGAATGGTATTTCCGGAATCCGGTTTTCTGACGGCCGGGTAGATTTCAGCCCAGTGACCAAATACGCCGTCAAATTCGATTGGGAAAAGGAGCTGGGCGGGGACGGAATCCGCTATCTGGTCCAAACCGGAGACCGACAGTACCTGCACGAAGCCGCTTTCTCCAAACTTGCTGCCAAGCTGGGCAAAAGCATCGAGGAAGTAAAACAACTCAAAGAGTCGCGCAATCTGGTCTGGCATGAAGAACCCGACTGCGAAACCTTGCAACTGGTTGTCCGTGAAGTGCATGACAACATCCGTCATTTCGGCGGCATTGCCATGCTCGCCATTATCGCATAAGGAAAGACACATATAACTCCGAGCTGTGGCAACGAATGGGAATAAAGGGAAAAAACGTATATTTGTACTATGAAACGTTTTCTCTTTCTGCTCTCATTCTGTCTGATGCTCTCCGGCTGTGACCCGGCGGCAAAACCGGAGGTGCAGATACCGGAGATTAAAGACTTGAAAATGAACGTTTCTTCACGGAGCATCCAGCTCACTGCCACGTACACCCTGCCTGCGGCGGTAACGGGCTGCGGAGCCGAAGTGGAAGGCCCGCAGGGAGCTGGCGTCCTTCGTGCAGAGGGAAATGAAGACGGCATTTTCACCCTCCGGGCTGATGGCCTGAAGCCCGACTCGGATTACCGGGTCCGGGCTTTCATTGAAAATGGACGGCAGGCCAGTTTCACGGATTGGACGAACTGCCATACCCCCCCTCTGCCCGCCATTTCTGTCAAGGCAGAGTCCGGCGTATTCTCCGCCACCCTCCAGGCCGACATCGCCGGAACGGGACAGAAGGGTTTCCTGTTCGGGGAATCTGAAGCCACCCTGGAGCCTTATCCATTTGCCGACGGAACCCTGCATCTACATCATCTGAATCCCGGACACAGGTACTGCTTCGCCGCCTTCGTAGAGGTGGATGGGACAAAAGAAGTTTCTGATATCCAGTATTTTGACACAAAAGATATCATCGCAGACCTGCAGGCCGACGTAGATGGGTCATTCTGCTTACGGCTCTCGGCCCGTCCCTTGTACGGAGACGAAGTCACACCCGAGGCCGCCGGCTTCTTCCTGGGCACGAACCCGTCGGCCCTGGAGGCCCTGAACTCACAGACAGCGGAAGGGGAGTGGAAGGCACAGGCAAACGGACTGGCCGCCTGCAAGACCTATTATTACTGCGCATACGTTACCGTTGACGGAAAAGAGTACCGTTCACCGCTGATGCATTTTGAGACAGGGTTTCTTCCCTTCGAAGATGCTGTTTTCTGGGAGTACATACTAGGGAACTACGATACCGACCGGAACGGACAACTGAGCCAAGCAGAGGCAGATAAGGTTGCCTTCTTGCCGCTCTTCAACCTGGGCATCCGTTCCCTGTCCGGAATCGAGAACTTCAGGAACCTGAATGAAATCCAGATGGAAGAGAACGAACTGACCCGCCTGGACCTGAGCGCTTTGGCCGATCCCAAAATAGAATCGTTCGTCTTGCGCACCCCTCATCTGGAAGCGCTCGTCCTGCCGGCCGTCAAAGCCCCCGAGACCAAATACGGAGGCCATTTCGAAGTCCGTTCCAACGCCCTCCGGGGCCACTGGGAGTTCCCGGTTTATGCCGCCAGGGAAGTAATCATTGAAGCCCCGCTGAGCTCCATCGGCCTGGATAAAATCCAAAACGACGGCGCAACCCTCATGCTCACCCTCACCGGGACCGAGATAGAGGAACTGGACCTCTCCCAGCTGGCCGTAACCCTTACTTATGCCAATCTTTGCGGCAATGAAAAACTGAAAGTGGTCTGGCTGCCCTATGGAGAGGGAAGCACGGCTATGATTGTAAAAGACCCGCATACTCAAATCAAATACAAATGACGCACAGACACTTCCCGGAACTGAACTACCTGCTTCAGCAGGTGGAACAAAAATATAGCCGTCGGATCGCGGTTCCCAAAGACTATGAAATTCTGGCCGAAACCATCTCACAGGAGGTGGGCGAACCCATTTCCGGCAGTACGCTCAAACGGCTGTGGGGCTATGACGACTATTCCTCTACGCCCAGTCCCGTCACCCTGGACATCCTGGCCAGGTATGCCGGCTTCCGGAGTTTTCCGGATTTTTGTGAAAGCCTGAAAAAGAATCCCGCCTTCGTATCGGGATTCCTGCATTCGGAGTATGTGGAAAGCGCCAACCTCGCCGTTGGAAAGCGGCTGGAGATTGGGTGGAACCCGAATCGGCTTGTAACGCTGGAATACTTGGGAGACAGCCGATTCCGCGTTATCGAGAGTGTCAACGCCACCCTGCGGAAAGGGGATGAATTCAAGGCCATCGCATTCATTAAAGGTTATCCGCTGTACATTCCCGGCATCCACAGGGGCGGGGAAGATACGCCCGTCTATGTGGCCGGCCAGCAAAGCGGCCTTACGCGGGTGGCTGTTCTGTAGGGAAACCGGCTTCCTGAATCTGTTCCCAGACATCTTCCATGATCCGGTCGGCCTCTTCCTGGTTCCGGCGGGCATCGTAATAAAAGAAGGCGGCGGTGATCAGACCCGCCAACAAGGCCAGTACCAGGGCGGCGCCGGCGAAGGGGAGTGTTCGCTTTTGGAGCAAAGCCTCCTTCACTTCCAGCGCAGATGCATATCTGCCCTCCGGCGAAATGGACTGGCAGCGCCGGGCCACCCGCTCGGGCACTCCCGGCATACGCTGCATGATGACTCCCAGCGAATAAATATCGCATCGGCAGTCCACATTCTGGCCGGCAAGCAGTTCCGGAGCGGCAAACATCTCTGTCCCGGCCGGTTCCTTTCCAATAACGTAGGAGTCAGAGTCCGAGAAACCGAAGTCGATGATCTTGGCGTTGTCACCGTTATCCGTAATCAGGATGTTATCCGGCTTCAGGTCCCGGTGAATCACCTGCCGATGGTGCATATAATCCAGTGCGTCACAAAGCTCCAGCAGGATTTTCCCGGCCGTTTTCCTGTCCAAGCTGCCCCGGGAGAGCCTTTCCCCCAGAGTCTGCCCTTCTATCCACTCCATCTCTATACAGCGGCCCATACCGGGATAATCCTGGAAGGAATAGTATTCGCAGATGCCCGGATGGTTGAGGGAAAAGCCGATCTCAAACTCTTTCCGAAGCAGGGACTCGTAAACGGGATTCCCTTGCCATTCCGGCTTAAGGCATTTATACAGGCGGGAACGCCCGGCGCGGCGGCTGCGGTACAGCACAGTGAACCCGGAGCCGGAGGATGGGATAGGCTCCCAACCCGCCGTCATTTCCTCCGGAAAGACCGGCAATTTTCCCAAGAAACCCGATTCTGTGCGCATCGTTTCAAATTTACGGTTAATTTGTTAAATTTGTGATATGATTCGCAATCTTTTTTTTGCAGTTGTCTTCCTGCTGTTTTCCATACCCGGCTTTGCACAGGGTACGGGAAACCGGCAGCAGGAAGAATTCCAATACTGGGAATCCGTCCTGGATGCCTATGAAGACTTTGCGAACACCCGTGCGAAATTGAGGGGAAACAGGAAAGCTGCAGAAACACTCCGGGAAAAACAGCTGCGGATAGAAGCACTCCTGCGACATCCGATAGGGAGAATGACGGTACAGCAGCAGCGGAGATTCAATGACATATCGGCCCGGGCCGGCCTTCCGATTACGGCTCAGGCGGCTCAACAGGAAGAGGAGGAAACGGCACCCGCACCCATTGCAACGCCATCGGGGAAAAGGGTTCCGGCGGCAAAACCGCGCCCCGTCATTTCCACCAAAAATGAAGAACCGGTCCAGCCGGCGGTAGTTCCAGCTCGGGAACACCAGGTTGAAAGGGTTGAAAGCCATCGGCCTGGAATCCGTACGGCGTTGACACCTTTGCCCGTGAACGGAACAATCATCCCTCCATCGCCCGGCCCGGCCCCTGAAACGAAGATTCCCTGGCATCGCTATATCCTGCTCCGGACCGGCTTTTCTTCCCAGTGGATCTTGGGAGGCATGGCCGGAGCCCTCCATCCTTCAGGCATCGGCCTTTATGCAAGTTTCCAATTCCACCCTTCCTTTACCCGCCTGGGAGAAACCTATCCGGCCACTGATCCGGATGTAATCTGGACCAATGGCCGGTCTGCCATAAAAGGGGTGGCAGCCCATGCCGGACTGCTGGCTGGAAAAGGGCCGATTCTCTTCTACCTGGGGGCAGGATATGGCCGGAGAACTGTTTATTGGCAAGACTCCGACAATGCCTGGGCTCAGATTACAACCGCCTCATTCTCCGGTATTTCCGTAGAAACCGGGGGAATAGTACCCTTTGGACAGCGGATATGCCTGGGGCTAGGACTGGAAACCCTGGCCTTCAAGACCCTCGGCGTTACGGGGAGTATCGGCATTCACTTCTAAAGACTGCCCTGCCTGCGGAATTCCGCAACGGTGACTGCCGTGGCCACGGCGGCGTTCAGGGATTCGGAGCCGGGGTCGTCGGACGGATAGGGGGGAATGAAGAGCCGGTCGCTCACGTTGGCGGCTACGGCAGGGGAGATGCCGTTGGCTTCGTTGCCGATGACAATTACAGACGGGGCTTCCCAGCCGCAGTCCAGAGCCTTCCCGTACATGTTTTCACCGTCCAGGAAGGTTCCGTAAACTTTTCCTCCGCACTTAAGCGCACGGCTGCAGAGAGAGGGGATATCGGCATAATGGAAGTGCACCCGGAAGATGGCACCCATGGTGGCCTGCACCACTTTGGGATTGAACACATCCACCGTATCCGGCGAAGCGAAGACGGCGTCTATGCCGAACCAGTCTGCGATGCGGAGGATGGTGCCCAGGTTACCGGGGTCCCGGATGCCGTCCAAGGCCAGGAAAAGGCCTTTTGCAGGCATTTCTCCGCTCGAAAGGTCTTCGGGCCGATGCACCAGGGCCAGCGCCGGAGAAGGGGAGGAGAGACCGGAAATCCGGGCCATGACGGCCTCGCCGATGTCCGTGCGCCTGTACACTTTCTCTACCCGGAACCGCGAAGCCAGCGCTTCTTCCACCATCTTTTCACCCTCTACCACAAAAAGCCCGGTACTGTCACGGAATTTCTTCTGTGACAGGGACTTCACGAACTTGATTTCGGCCGAGGGAAGTGTCATTCCGAGCGAAGCGAAGAATCTCTATTTGTAACCCAGCAGTTTCAGCATGGAATCCGACGTCTGCTCCTCGGCGAAGACCGTGGTGGTCAGGTTCCCTTCCTTGTCCCGGTCTATCAGGATATGCTGCGGCGAAGGCATCAGGCAGTGCTTGATGCCGCCGAAACCGGAAATGGCCTCCTGGTAGGCGCCGGTATGGAAGAAGCCGATATACAGGTTCTCCCGGCGGCTGCGGATGGTGGGCAGGAAGATGGCGTTGGCGTGATAGTCGGCGTTGTAGAAGTCCTGGCTGTCACAGGTGAGTCCGCCCAGGAATACCCGCTGGTACTCGTCGTTCCATTTGTTGATGGGAAGCAGGATGAAGCGCTGGTTCAGGCCCCAGGTGTCCGGCAGGCAGGTCATGAAGGAGTTGTCTATCATGTACCATTTCTCGCGGTCGTTCTGCTGCTTGATGTCCAGGATCTTGAAGATGGTGGCGCCGCTTTCGCCCACGGTGAAGCTGCCGAACTCCGTGAAGATGTCCGGTTCCTCCACGCCCATGGCGTTGCAGTTCACCTTGATCTGGTTGATGATTTCCTCCACCATGTACTCGTAGTCGAAGTCCATGGCCAGGGATGTCTTGTTGGGGAGGCCGCCGCCGATGTTCAGGCTGTCCAACTCCGGGCAGATGGCCTTGAGCTCGCAGTACACGCGCACGCACTTGGACAGTTCGTTCCAGTAATAGGCCGTATCCCGGATACCCGTGTTGATGAAGAAATGGAGCATCTTCAGGTGGAAATTGGGGTACTTGGCCACCGTATCCTTATAGAACTTGAGGATGTCGGAATAGCGGATGCCCAGGCGGGAAGTGTAAAAGTCGAAGTTGGGCTCTTCTTCCGAAGCGATCCGGATGCCCATCATGGTGTCTTCCTCGATCAGGTCTGCCAGGTCTTCGAACTCGTTCTTGTTGTCCAGCACCGGAATGATGTTCTTCCAGCCTTCCTTGCGCAGGGCGGCGATGTTCTTGATATACTGGGGGCGCTTGAAGCCGTTGCAGATGATATAGGTGTTTTCCTGGTCCACGGAACCGTCCTTGCCCAGGGCCCTTACCAGGTCCAGGTCATAGGCCGACGAGGTTTCCAGGTGGATGTCGTTCTTGAGCGCTTCGTGCACCACAAAGGCGAACTGCGAGCTCTTGGTGCAGTAACTGTAATGGTAATCGCCTTGGTAATCGGCCTTGGCCATGGCAACTTTGAAAAGACGTTTGGCACGCTGGATCTGCTGGGAAATCTTGGGCAGATAGGTGATTTTGATCGGGGTGCCGTACTTGTCGATAATCTCCATCAGGTCTATGTCGTTGAACATCAGGTTTCCGTCCACTACCATGAATTCGTCCTGCGGAAAATCGAACGTCTGTTCGATAAGGTCGATGTACTTGTTTTTCATTAGGCGTTACTGCATAAAAATGGTTTAAAAATTGTGCAAATATAAGAAAAAATGAGAGGAAAGTATTATTTTTGTGGGAATGAAGCCAAAGAAATACATATTATTTCTGTTACTCCCGCTCTTTGTCCTGGCCGGATGCAGCACCACCCGCGCACTCCGGGACGGGGAGTTCATGCTTCGAAAAACCGGCGTCAAGGTAAACGACCGCTCCTACAACGCCTCCTCCCTGAACGCCTACATCACCCAAAAGCCCAACAGCACCCTTCTGGGCTTCAACCCGCTCCTGACCCTTTACAACTGGGGCGGCACGCGGGAGACCAAACTGGCGAAGTTCTTCCGCCAGATCGGTACGCCCCCCGTGGTGTACGATCCCGCCCAGGTAGACGCCAGCATCGAAAACATCAAGAATTACCTCCAATACACCGGCTACTACGGCTCCCAGGTAGACTCCCGGGTAGAGGTGCACGGCCGGAAGGTAATAGTCACCTATTTCGTCACGCTCGGGAAACGCTACACCATCTCCTCCATAGACTATGAAGTGCCGGAATACGGCACCTTCGCCCAGGAATTCGCCGAAGACAGGGCCAGGAGCACCATCGCTCCGGGGCAGTTCCTTTCGGAGTCGGCCCTGGAAGCGGAGTCGGAGCGGTCGGCCCAGTACTTCCGCACAAAAGGCTACTACGGCTTCACCAAAAACTTCTACGCCTTCGAGGCCGACACCTTGTCGGGAGACGGCAAGGCCGCACTTAAGATGATGATCCGGGACTACGCCCTGGGAGACTCCCCGGAGGCTGCCAGGGAACACCGCAAATACCGGATAGGGGAGGTGAACATCAGCCACCCCGGCCGGCTGAAAATCCGTCCGGCCGTGCTGGAAAACCTGAACACCGTGCTGCCTGGGCAGCTGTACGACGAACGCAACGTCAACACCACCTACAGCCGCCTGTCCGGTCTGAGCATGCTCTCCAGCGTGAACATCGCCATGACCCCGGCTTCGGACGACAAAGTCAACTGCGACATCAGCCTGCAGAACTCCGGACTGCAAGGCTTCAAAACGAATCTGGAAGCTTCGGTGAACTCTACCGGCCTGATCGGCATTTCCCCCCAGTTCAACTACTACCACAAGAACCTTTTCCATGGCGGGGAACTGCTGAACGTGGGTCTGCGGGGCAATTTCCAGTTCAAACCCAACGACGACGCCTACTCCACCGAGGTCACGGTCACATCCAGCCTGCTGTTTCCCATGTTCCTGGGGCTTCCCACCCGTCTGTTCAAGGGCCCCAACATTCCCCGCACAGAGTTCAACCTGTCTTTCAGCTACCAGGACCGGCCGGAGTACCGCCGCACCATGATTTCCACGTCGCTCGCCTATACAGGACGTATCGGCAACCATTTCTTCTACCAGTTCTCTCCCATCCAGGCCAACATCGCCCGCCTGTTCGACGTAGATGAAGACTTCATGTGGAACCTCCTGGTAAAGAATCCCTTCCTGTATAACGCCTACGTAGACCATTTTGACCAGGGTATCGGCGGCTCGCTCTATTATACGACAAACCCGTCCACGGTACCCCTCACTTCCTACCATTATTACCGTCTGAATCTGGACCTTTCCGGCAATTTCCTCAGCCTGTTCAACCGCTGGATGCCGGTAAACGATTACGGAAAACACACCATCTGGGAAACCGAGTATTCCCAGTATGTCCGGGCAGAACTCCAGATCGGCCGAACGCTGCGCTTCGGATGGCAGGACAAGCAAGCTGTAGCCCTTCGGTTCCTGGCAGGCGCGGGATATGCCTACGGCAACTCCTACAGCATGCCGTTCGAGAAACAGTTCTACGCCGGCGGAGCCGCCTCCATGCGCGGCTGGCAGGCCAGGACCCTGGGCCCGGGCAACTCAGAACAGTATACAGACTTCTTTGCCATCCCCAGCCAGATGGGCGAAATGAAACTGGAGGCCAATGTGGAATACCGTTTCCCGCTGGTATGGAAACTGGAAGGCGCCCTGTTCGCCGACGCCGGCAACATCTGGAATTTCCCCATCAGAAGCGAAGATACCGGTGAACTTGTCTATGACGATAGCAGCTTCAGTTTCAAGACTTTCCCCAAGAGTATCGCCTTGGACTGGGGGCTGGGAATCCGGGTAAACCTGGACTTCCTCCTGGTCCGGGTAGATGCCGGTATCCGGCTGCACGACCCGGCCCGTGAAGAAGGAGACCGTTGGCTGGGACCGGCACAGTGGTTCAAAGGGAATTACGCCGTCCACTTCGGCGTAGGCTATCCTTTCTGATAATACTTGGGCCAGCACGCCTCCAGATAGGCGCGAAGGGCGTTTTCGTGCTTGTTCACCTGGGGAGTATAGAATACAGTCCCTTTAATGGCATCCGGCAGGAATTCCATGTCCACGAAGTTCCCCGGATAGTCGTGGGCGTACTTGTAGCCGTCGCTGTATCCCAGCTCTTCCATCAGCTTGGTGGGCGCGTTGCGAATGGGCAGGGGAACCGGCAGGTTGCCCGTTTCCTTTACTTTGGCCAGCGCGTTTTCCAGCGCCATGTAAGAGGCGTTGCTCTTGGGCGATGAAGCCAGGTACACCGTTGTTTCCGCCAGGGGAATCCGGCCTTCCGGCATCCCGATCTTGGAAACGACCTCGAAGCAGGCATTGGCCAGCAATAGGGCATTGGGATTGGCCAGACCCACATCTTCCGATGCACTCAGGCACAGACGCCGGGCGATGAAAAGCGGGTCTTCCCCGCCATCGATCATCCTGGCCAGCCAATAAATGGCCGCATTGGGGTCCGACCCCCGGATGCTCTTGATAAAGGCCGATATGATATCGTAGTGCATCTCGCCGTCCTTGTCGTAGATGGCCATGTTTTCCTGGACCGATTCCGTAACAAGGGCATTGTTGATGACGACAGGGGATTTGCCGGCCTGGGCATCCACCACGATCTCCAGCACGTTCAGCAGTTTCCGCGCATCCCCGCCACTCAGGCGCATCAGGGCTTCGGTTTCTTCCACGCGGATATCCTTCTCCTTCAGGAGGACATCTTCCCGGAGGGCACGGTCCAGCAGCTGCTGCAGGTCCGCCTTCTCAAGGGATTTGAGCACGAATACCTGACAGCGGGACAGCAGGGGAGTGATTACCTCGAAGGAGGGGTTTTCCGTAGTGGCGCCGATCAGGACGATGGTGCCATTCTCCACGGCCCCCAGGAGGGCATCCTGCTGGGCCTTGTTGAAACGGTGGATTTCGTCGATGAACAGGATGGGCGCCCCTTTCTGGTTGAACAAGGAGTTGCCCCGGGCCTTCTCGAAGACCTCCCGGACCTCCTTGACCCCGGCCGTCACGGCCGACAAAGTAAAGAAATCCCGGTCCAGGGTTTGGGCGATGATATGTGCCAGCGTGGTTTTTCCCACACCGGGAGGCCCCCAGAGGATAAAGGAACTGAGGTTCCCGCTCTCGATCATTTTCCGCAGCACGCAACCTTCGCCCACCAGATGGCGCTGCCCCACATACGCATCCAGGCTGTCTGGACGCATCCGTTCGGGAAGGGGAGGGAGCATGACAGAACCGGCACTCATCTATATCTCTTTTGAAAACACGCGCCGACGGCGCTTGAACTCTTTCTCGTACAGGTTCCAAACGTTCTGGATGCTGTTATTGGTTTCCATCTCCGCGTTGGACTCGCCGTATTTGAACCCGCCCTTGATCAGGTTGGGAATGATTTCGTTAAACAGGATGGCATGCACGCCCCGGTTCCGGTATTCCGGATCTACGGCGATAAGCATCAGTTCCAGGGCCTCTTCGTGCTTGATGTACATGGATTTCACCAGATGCCACCAGCCCAAAGGGAACATGTAGCCTCCTCCTTTCTGCACGGCCCGCGCAATGGAAGGCATGGTCACGGCCAGAGCAATCAGTTTGCTGTCGGCGTCTTCCACTACGGTGACGTATGTCAAATCCAGCAGCCCCAGGAACGTTTTGATATAATGGTCCATCACTTCCGTGGGAAGCACGGTAAAGTCAAATAGATGGCAGTAGGTCCGGTTCACAAGGTCGAACATTTTCCGGCCATAGCCTTCTTTCAGGAGCTCTTTCTTGGTCACTTTCCGGATGTGCAGGCCATAGCGCTCCTGGATCAGGGCGGCGGCTTTGGACACCTTGTCGGGGACTTTATCCGGAACGTAAATCCGGTATTCCAGCCAGTCGTTCGCCTTCCCGAACCCCAGGGCCTCGAAATGCTCCTTATAATAGGGATAATTGAAGCGCAGGGCATAAGAGGAAATGTCGTCAAAGCCCTCTATCACGCAGCCCTCGTTGTCAAAATCCGTAAAGCCCAGGGGACCTGTCACCGTGGTCATCCCGTTCTTTTTGCCGAACTCCACCACTGCGTCTATCAGGGCCTTGGAAACCTCCTTGTCATCGATAAAGTCTATCCAGCCGAAACGGACCTCTGCATGGTTCCAGTCCCTGTTGGCAATCTCGTTGATGATGGCCGCAACGCGCCCGACGAGTTTCCCGTCTTTGTACGCCAGGAAACGCTCCAACTTGCTGTATTTGACCATGGGATTCTTTTCCGGGTCCAGCGAAGCCATTTCGTCGGAGTAAAGGCCCGGGACATAATAAGGGCATCCTTTATAGAGCGCAAGAGGGAATTTGACAAAGGCACGGAGGTCTGAGCGCGACTGTACTGTCTTTACAATTACTGACATGAGTTAGGTTTTGGTTTAATGCACATCACAAATGTACGTTTTTTTTGTTTGAATACAAAACAAAAACCGGCCCTGTTTCCAGAGCCGGTCCAGTGTAGGGGAGAGGGCCTTATTTCATCTCTACCAGAGCGAACTCCAGGTTGGCGCTGACGCCCTTGGCGCTGATTTCCATCACGAAATCACACTTGTTGGAGCTGCCTTCCTTGTAGAACTTCACCGTTCCGGCGGCCGATCCGTTGATCAGCTCGCTGCCATACTGCTGGAAGCTGTAAGTGAACTTGCCGGCATTTTTGTCGGCCCACTTCCAGGTGCCCACATAGGCTCCCTTGTTGGTGAATCCCAGGGTGAAGGTATTGTCGGCCAGGCTCAGGGAGATGAAGGCAACCTGATAGCCTGCATAGTCTTCCTTGTTGATGGAAACGCCATGATCATGCAGAAAACCGGCCACGGCATCCAGGGAAGGCTCGATGTCGGTGCTGAAACCCTTGCTGGGGATGGAGATTTTCACCTTGCCGGAAGGTTTCCAGCCGCGTACCAAGTTGCTCTCCACGCCGGTGGAAGGTGCCGAGGGATGGTTGACGTTCACATCGTAAGAGACCGGATTGCCTCCCATGTCGATGATAATCTTATCGCCCGAAATCTCCGCCGTGCCGAAGCCGTCCAGCCTATATGACTTATTGGAGAGGGTATATTTGCCGGAGCGGATGAAGATGTCGTCCCCAGCCTTGGTAGGAGCATAGGAGGCGGAGCCCACCAACTTGCCCATGAATACATAGTGACCGGACTCCATGAGGAGGAGTTTTTCCGGTTTCACCAGTTTCTGTTTGTCTACGTTCAGGGAAGTACCGGTGGAAGGGAAGGTGACCACCGCAGCCTGATCCAGATAGGCGGGTTCCTCGAACACCACGTCTTTTCCCGTTTCGCCGCCGCCGTTGTCCGGTTTGTTGCAAGACAGGCACAGAAGGGCGGCAAAGCCTGCAAGGGCAGTCAAAAACAGCGTCTTTTTCATAGTAAAATATTAGTATTTAAATGGTTATACAATTAGAACAGACGGATGAACAGGCTGAACCGCATGGCCGGCCATACCGGGAAGGCGTTGACAAGATCCAGATACTGGGTATAGCTGCCCATGTTGTCGCGGATGTCCTCGTACTTGTTGATCCAGTCGGAGTTGAGTTCGATTCGCTTGGGGCTGCTTCCGGAGAAGTCGTAGGAATACAGGTGCAGACCGCCGGTCACAAGCAGGCCCAGGTCAAAATTGAAGCCCACGCGGCGCTCCAGGGAAACGGGACGGCCGAAGCCCAGACCCACGTACGGCTTCACGGTATTCAGACCGAACTGAAGGTCTGCGATGACGGCACCCTGGTTGTTGGTGGTGATTTCGAAGAAGGACGTGTTGGCCCAGTCCGACTGGGGAATGCCGTTTCCACCGCTGGAATTCAGGGCTTTACCTTCTGCGTGGAGCAGCGGGCTCATCGCGAACCAGGCACCGACGGTAAAGTGGAAAGAGGCCGTCTTGGAAGGGAAAATGTCGAACAGGAGCTCTGCATGGGAGTACTTGGCAGCGCCCTGCAGGTTCAGTTTGTCGATATCCATGGACCCGCTTTGGTAACCCACCGGGAAATCCGCATTGATGGCACCGAGCTTGTTGCCCTCTATGACAACGGATCCCAGAATGGGGTCCAGGGTGCTGTACCCGGCGCGGAACTGGATATTGCGGCCGATGGGCATGGCAAGGTCTACGCCGATGCCATTGAGAAAGTCCACGTTGACACCAAGGGACATGTGGTTGAATACCTGCTTGTCCTGAGAGAACGCCTGCGGCATGGCGATAACCGTGGCGACAAATAGAACGGCAAATAATTTTTTCATCGTTTTCTAAATTAGATTATAAAATATATGAATAACCAAGGCCAAAATTCCACTATCTTTGCAAATATAAGCATTTCTTTTTATTATCAATGACATGGAAGCTGTTTTTCCCTTTTTTTGCCGAATATATCAATTGTTACACAATTTATATTATGTTAACTTATAGATGTGATTATGCTTCCCTGCCACGAAGTATGGACGGAAAACGAAAATTATCGTAACTTTGCAGCCGCCGAACGCACAAGAACGATTTTATGTCAAGAAAAAGAATAGACCTGCTACTGGAAAACGTGACCATCGAATCCGTTGCCGCCGAAGGCAAAGCGCTTGCCCACGTAGACGGAATGGTTGTCTTCGTAGATTTCGCCGTCCCCGGAGACATCGTCGATATCCAGGTGTACAAGAAAAAGAAAAACTACATGGAAGGCTTCATCAAACGCATTGTCAAGCCCTCTGAACACCGCCTGGAGCCATTCTGCGAGCATTTCGGCGTCTGCGGCGGATGCCGCTGGCAGCCGCTGCCGTACGCGATGCAGCTGGAAGCCAAACGCCGGCAGGTAGAAGACCAGCTGGTGCGGATCGGCCATCTGGAAGTGCCGGAAATCAGGCCCACACTCCCCTCCGAAAAAACCCAGTTTTATCGTAACAAATTGGAATTCAGCGCATCCAGCAAACGCTGGCTGCTGGCCGGAGAGAATCCGGAACAGGTGACAGACTGGGAAGGCCTGGGCTTTCACGTGGGAAAATTCTTCGACAAGGTCCTGGACATCAAAAAATGCTGGCTCCAGGCCAATCCTTCTAATGATATTCGCTTGTTTATCAAGCAGTTCTGCCTTAATAACGGCCTGGAATTCTACAACATCCGGGAAAACCACGGTTTCTTCCGGAACATGTTCATCCGCACGACGGAAAAAGGCAGCGTCATGCTCATCCTCTGCTTCGCCCGCGAAGACAGAGCTGCCCGGGAATCCCTTCTGGACGCCGTTGCAGCGGCATTTCCCCAGATTACCAGCCTCTATTACGTCATCAACGAAAAACTGAACGACTCCATCGGGGACCTCTCCCCTGTCCTGTACAAAGGGGAAGAAGCCATCTACGAGGAAATGGAAGGCCTGCGCTTCAAGATCGGCCCCAAGTCCTTCTACCAGACCAATTCCCGCCAGGCTTACCGGCTGTACAGCGTAGCGCGGGAATTCGCCGCCCTCAGCGGCAACGAAGTGGTTTATGACCTTTATACCGGTACCGGAACCATTGCCCAGTTCGTGAGCAAAAATGCCAGTAAAGTCATTGGTATCGAATATGTTCCGGAGTCCATTGCCGATGCTCAAGCCAATGCCCTTGCCAATGGCATAGGCAATTGCGAATTCTTTGCCGGAGACATGAAAGATGTCCTGAACAAGGAGTTTATCCAGGAGCACGGCCAGCCGGATGTGATTATCCTGGACCCGCCCCGCGCCGGCATCCACCCGGATGTGGCCCGAGTCATCCTGGACGCGGAACCCGCCCGGATGGTCTATGTCAGCTGCAACCCGGCCTCCCAGGCCCGTGACCTGGCCATTTTGTGCGAAAAATACAAGATTACGGCCATTCAGCCGGTGGACATGTTCCCCCACACCATGCACGTGGAAAACGTGGTGGCCCTGGAGAGAAAATAACGTTTACTTCACCTCGATTTCCATCTCCAGCACCTCTGTGCTCCCGTTTTCGTACTCCAGACGGGCTTCTACGGTATGGACACCTGCCGCAAGGGTAACGGAGGTTCCCGTAACGGCGTCCCCGTCATAAAACCAGCTCACAGAGGCCGGCTTCCGGGAAAACGCTTCCCGAAGACGAAGGTCCAGCCGGTTGCCGGCCTTGTAGATGCCCGGCCCGGGATCGATGCTGTTATAGCCGATATCGGCCAGGCTTGTGGGAACCAGGACTTCACTGACGGTCACCGCCAAGGCAAGGTCGTACTGGGCCATGGGCCTCCAGGACGTTGGAGAAGGGCTGTAAACGGCATAATAACTGTCCGTGGGCTCCCGCCGGGCATATCGGCAGGAAAGCGGATGATCATAGTCCCCTCCCCGCACGGCGTAACCTATATACAGGTCTTCCCCTTCGGGGACACGTAGATCGAACGCACTGATATCCACTGTATTCCACCCTGCATAGACGGGATTGGGAACCGGATATTCCAAGATTCGTTCTCCTCCCCTTTCCACCAGCACCAGAATCTGCTCCGCACTATACACAACGGGATAGAAGGTAACCGTGGTCAGCCGCTCTCCCACATACGGGGAAAGCTCCTCCGCGGTGAAACGCACCGCCCCCATCAGGCTTCTTCCGCTGGCCGAATACGACATGAGCTGGGCCGACGCGTTGGATTTGTCCAGGGTGGAGACATCCGCCTCCCCCTCTTTCCGGATCATGATGAAAAGGTTGTTTCCCGAATCCTGCAGCACCAGCGGCAGGGTCCGGGCCACATAGCCTTGCAAGCGCACCGTCACCTCCACTTCCGCGGGCGCATCCACATCCAGAAGGCTCAGGAAAAAGTATCCCTTCTCATCCGTAACAGTATGCAAACCAATTGGTTCCACAGAAACCTCGGCCCCCTTCAGGGGATTTCCGGAGGTATCCACCACCAGGCCGTTGATGTTCTTTCCTTCATCGGAGCGCACGGTAAAGTGTACGCGGTCTCCGTCCAGACGGATGGCCGTAAGCTGCTGGGAGGTGAGGACGTTTTCCCAGTCGATGGGCTGGAAGGAAGAAACCTTGGACGTGCCCGGGAACAGTACGCCGCCTGCACCGCCGCCGTAATCCAGCGAGGCGGGGGCCGACGAAGGGATAATGTAGAAACAGGGATGCTCACCCACGGCATTGACCAAATTGGTGCCCCGCCAGCCATCCCACAGATAACGGGCGGTGTAGTCCCCCAGGACAATCCTTTCCGAGTGGTCTGCATGATAGATGGCCAGGCCCCTGGGAAGCGGCGCATCCCAGCCTGTCCCGTCACGGTATTCCACAAGGAAATACTCCCCTTCCGTCGATGTGGGAATCCGGAAGGCCTCCCGATTCCATATCCCGGGAAGGCTCACCTCCCCGTCCGGAAGGTCTTTCACCGCGTCTTCCTCCAGCCAGTCCAACATCCGGAGCTCTTCCGTATTGAAATAAGGCGGAGTGCGGCCCTCGTTGTTGTACAGGCCGTTACTCATGGTGGAGAAGTAATACAGGCCGGAGGCGTAGCCGTTTTCCTGCTCGTCGGTGTCGTAGAAATCCGGCAGCCCCAGATGGTGGCTGAATTCGTGCACGGTGCTGCCGATCCCTCCCATGACAGTGCCGCTTGAGCCGCTCAGCTCCGAGGTGCAGAAATAGGAACCCAGCCTGACGCCATCCAGGACGGTATTCCGGGCTTTCTGGTCCGGCGAGGACTGCACGTGCCACTGATGGGACCAGATGGCATCTGAGGGTCCTCCTTCCGCTTCATCGTAGCCGGCGAAATAGAACAGGATCATATCCACTTCCCCGTCCAGGTTCTCATCGTAAAGGGAAAAATCCATCTCCGAATCCAGCTTGGTGCAGGCCTCTACCAACGCCAGTTCCGGCCCGGGGAACTGATCCCGGCCTGTGTCGGCATTGTTTTTCCCGTATGCCGCCATGTTCTTGGACAGCTTCACAGGGCCGAAGACCTCGAAAATGGGATTGTACAGGCCGTGGGAGTTGTCGTTGAAAAAATCCCAGACCGACCCGGTGGCACCACCCATGTCATACCCCTTCTGACCGAGCATGTTCAGGAATGCGGTCCGGGGCGCCGCCACAGAAAACTCCTTGTCCTGGAATTCCACCAGGACCACAGGAACCCGGTGCGACCCCACCGTGCGCTTGTCTCCATCCACGCTGGAAGCACGAAGCTTCAGATCCCGCTGCCTGCGCAGAAGGCGGCCCTGACGGGCGACCTCCCGCCTAACCTGGGACAGCGAACGGGCGGACAGCCGATAGAAGCCGTCCGCATCTACATCCAGCAGCCTTCCCTCGCGGTCTGTCACCCAATGTCCCCATTCGTCTCCGTGCAGGAAGATTTCCAGGCGGGACCCGTCCGGCTGGATGTACTGAACCCCTCCCCGGCGGGCCGGCAGGGCCGTCAGGGCAAGGGCCCAAAACAGGGCGCAGACAGAGGCAAGGGCGCGTTTCATCTTACTTCTTTATCACAAAATACAAGTCTTCGCGGAGTTTGATCCAGACAAAACCGTCTTTTACCCGAAGCACAAGGGCATTCGGATAGGAAGTGTTCACCAGCGTCTTGTCTTTCTCCACCACCTTGTACCCGACGCTGACCCGCTGCCCTTCCTCCAGCGATGCGGGCACCTGGATCACAGCTGCTTTCACCTGTTCCGGGAACAGCAGGGAGAACCGGAACACATCGGCCTCCGTGAAGCGGCTGATCTGGGTGCTTCCCCGCTCATAGACCAGTGTTCCGCCCTCTGCCCCATAGGCGCCGGGGACAGTGACCCGCAGGACGGGGTCTTCCGGTTCCTGCCGGACAGTCACTTCCACGGAATGTCCCTCTGCCGAAAACAGGATTACTGCCTGCCGGGGCGCCTCCCCCTTATTCTCGGAGACGGTGAGAACTACCGCCCAGGAATTGGAATTCACTTTCTGTTCCCGGGCCTGAAGCCAGACAGCGGGCGTTTTGATGGAATAAGTCCACTCCAGGTCACTCTCTACAAAGAGCTGGAACTCCCCGCCGGCAGGGGCTACGAAAAAGTCTGAATTCTCTTTCTGCAGGTTCACCAGGAAACGGGCCTCTCCCTTGGGATCCACGCAGGAAGGCAGCAGAAGGCACACCGACAAAACGGTCAGAAGCAACTTGATGCCGGTATGAGCCAACAGATTCCTCATGGAAAAGCCTGAAAAAACTAAAATGGGTACTCACAAATATAGGCAATTCCAGCGATAATTGCTATTTTTGTATTTCAAAAGTGCAAGATTTATGTGGCTGTCGTGTTTATTGCTGCTTGTGGGGCTGGCTCTTGTGGTCTTCGGAGCCGACTATCTAGTGGACGGTGCTTCCGGCATCGCCCGCCGCTTCGGACTCAGTGAATTCGTCATCGGTCTCACCATCGTGGGCATGGGAACCTCTGCCCCGGAAATGGTGGTGAGCTTCATCGGCGCCGCCCAGGGCAATGCCGATATCGCCATCGGCAACGTTGTGGGGTCCAATATCTTCAACACCCTGCTCATCCTGGGCATCACGGCCCTGATCCTTCCCATGGTCATCACGCCCTCCAACAAGAAACGGGATATCCCCGTGAACATCATCATCACCGTACTGCTGGTGCTGCTGGGGATGGAGCGTACCTTCTTCGGCGTCGGAACAGACGGGCTCAGCCGGATAGACGGCGCCATCCTTATCGTGGTGTTCATCGCCTACATGTGGTTCTGCTTCAGCCAGAAAGAAAACGCCGAAGAAAACGCCGCCCGGCAAAAGGGACGTTCACTCTGGCTCTGTCTGCTGATGATCGCAGGCGGCCTGGCCGGGCTCGTATTCGGGGGCAGGCTGTTCGTGGATTCCGCGACAAGCATCGCCAAAGGGCTGGGCGTGAGCGACAAATTCATCGCCATCACCATCCTGGCCGGGGGCACGTCCATGCCGGAACTGGCCACCTGCGTCGCCGCAGCCATCAAGAAAAAGGGGCAGCTTGCCCTGGGCAATATCATCGGCTCCAATGTCTTCAACATCCTGCTCATCCTGGGCGGATCGGCCCTCATCAGTCCGCTTTCTTTCCAGGATATCAGTTTCGTAGACCTGGGAGCGCTCCTTGCAAGCGCCCTGGTCCTTCTCACCAGCTGCTATGTGGGCAAACGCAACACGCTGGACCGCCTGGACGGCGTCCTGTTCCTGCTTGTGTGGGCCGCCTATATGGCCTACCTGATTATTAAACTCTAGTCCGACATGCTTCTTTTCACCCTGCTTCAGGCTGGCGGAACGGTTCCGCCGGAAATCCTGGAAAAAGCCAGCAAGATATCGGTGGACACCCTGGCCATCAAATCCATCGAACTCATCGAGAACCTGCAGAACAAACCCGCCCAGGAGGCGGTCTCCAGCCTAACCCAGAGCGCCATCGGCTTCGGCCTCAAAGTACTGGCCGCCCTGCTGATCTATGCTGTAGGCGCCTGGATTATTTCATTGGTAAAGAAACTGCTCAAGCGGCATTTTACCCGCCGCAATACAGAGGCTACGCTGGCTTCGTTCCTGAACAGCCTGATCACCATCAGCATGTGGGTGGTCCTGATTGTGCTCACGGTAAGCGCCCTGGGCGTGAATTCCACCTCGCTCGCCGCCCTGCTGGCCGCGGGAGGCATGGCAATCGGCATGGCCCTGAGCGGCACCGTCCAGAATTTCGCAGGCGGTATCATGCTGCTGGTATTCAAACCGTTCAAAGTGGGAGACTACATTGAGGCGCAGGGGTTCTCCGGCACGGTGACGGAGGTGAACATCGTGAGCACCAAGCTCCGCAGCATAGACAACCGGGTTGTGGTGCTGCCCAACGGAGCCCTCTCCAACGGCAACATCACCAACCTCACCACCAACCCGCTCCGCCGGGTAGACCTGAAAGTGACGCTGAGCTATGGGACCGATGCCGCCAAGGCAAAGGCCGCCCTTTTGGAAATCGTCAGCGGAAACCCGCTTTTCCTGGACGCAACCACCCCGGGCGCAGCAGATCCTTTCGTGGCTCTGCAGGCCTTGGACAACAGCAGCGTCAATTTCATCTTGCGCGCATGGGTCAAGACCCAGGACTACTGGGAGGCGTACTTCTGGCTCAATGAGAATGTCTACACGCAGCTGCCGCAGAAATACGGGCTCTCTTTCCCGTTCCCGCAGCTGGACGTGCATGTGAAAAAGGACTAGCCCTCCAACTGTTCCTTGGCAAGCACGGGATTGCTGTATATATGCAGGAAGATATCCCGCAGCTGGACCGGATCCAGCGGCGGTTCCACCTGCATCAGTTGGTTGATGACATAGGACTTGAAGGCATCCAGGTCTTCCGGCGTATATTCATGGGCATACTTGTCGGTTTCATACACCATGTCATAGGCCATATAATTGGTTTTCCAAAGCTGGTATCCCTTGATGATTCGGCGGTCCAACGCCTGCCGGATGTGCTGATAGCGGTCGTTTTTGTCGCAAAGGGACGCCTCCCGGATTTCCTCTTCCGTAAGCGGGTCTCCGATGTTGATGTGAACATTGCCTTTGGGGGCGCGGATCCCCTGCATGATGCTCTGGAGGTCTTCGTACTCCCCTTTGACATATTTCTGCGTCCGGGAGATCAACAGTTCCCTCGCTTTCAGGTAATCGCAAGGCTCATACTCGTATGAGATACTGAGCGGGATTAGGTTCAGTTCCTTGAAATTCTCCACGAAATCCTCTCCGCCGCTCATGTCCAGCATTTTCAGCAGGCCCTGCTCCGTGGCGTCGCTGCCGTCTTTGGTACGTCCCTGGCGCTGTGCGATCCACACCGAGCATTGCCCGGAAGTGATGGTTTCCCGGATATACCGGGACAGCAGCTGGGAAGACAGGTACAGTTCCCTGGCCGATATGCCACGGATGACTTTGATCATGCGGTTGGAGCGGATCAGAAGCTCTACCGTCTTGTACTTCAGGAGGTTGTCTCCAACGGCAATCTGGGTGTAGGGCAGATGGTTCCTGTGCAGGATGATCTGCAAGAAGGCCGGATCCAGGATAATGTCCCGGTGATTGGAAATGAACAGATACTTCCTGTCCGTATCCATCACCTTGGAAATGCCGTCGTAGGAGAAGTTGCGGACGGTCCGGGTAATGATCCATTCAATGGCCTGGGACATCACCACATCCTGGAACTCATCCACGGAATGGATGTTTTTCAGGATGTCTTTCAAAAAAGATTCCGGCTTGTCCGGGAAAATGTACTTGGAAATCCAGGGGACATTGGGATGATTGGCCACCCGCGCCAGTGCCGCAGACGCTTCTTCGTCGTTAAATGGAGCAATATCACTGAATTCTGTCTGATCCATCATATCATTGAATCTTTATGGGAATACAAAAATAAACAATTAAAACGACTTCCCCAAAAACTGTCAGGCGCCGGGGCGCTCCAGCAGCGAGCTGTCGCCGTAGCTCAGGAAGCGGAATCCGTGCGCAAGCGCATAATCGTAAATCGTTCTCCAATCGCCATTTACAAAGGCCGATACCAGCAGGATCAACGTACTTTCCGGCTGGTGGAAATTGGTCACGAGCTTGTCTACCAGGCGGAAACGGAAACCGGGGACGATGATGATGCGCGTCCCCACCACCAGCGATGATTTTCCGCTCCGGTCCAGGTATTTCACGATGGCTTCCAGGGCTTCCTGCGTACTGTATGGATACTCCCGGGTATAAGGAGCCCACTGCTCCACATCCTGGGGCTCGCCCTTTTCCAGGCAGCTGACACCCACATAATAGAGCGATTCCAGCGTCCGCACGGATGTGGTGCCAACGGCGACTACAGGACGCCCTCCCGCCAGCAGCTTCTCCAGCAACTCACGGCTTACGGCAAACGGTTCGCGGTGCATCGGATGCTCCGACACCAGCGAACTTTTCACGGGAAGGAAAGTGCCGGCGCCCACGTGCAGGCACACTTCCGCTGTCTCGATACCCTTTGAACGAATCCTCCCCAGGACATCTTCCGTAAAGTGCAGGCCGGCCGTAGGGGCGGCCACCGATCCGCGATATTTGGCATACAGCGTCTGGTAGCGTTCGGAATCAATGGCTTCCGACTCCCGGTTCAAATAGGGAGGAATGGGAATGGTACCACATATTTCCAGCACGCGGGAGAATGGCGAGCCATCTTTCCAGCTAAAGCGCACAAGGCCTGTTTGCCCTTCACGTTCCAACAGCTCTGCCTGCAGGTCCAGGTCAGAAACCCGGCTGTCTGCGGCAGGATTATACAGACGGAGTGTATCGTCTTTCCACTTCTTTGCATTGCCGATAACGCACTTCCAAACCGTCTCGGAGGTAGCGGCGAAAGCCGTGTTATACTCCGGCGGGGTGACAGGCTCCAGACAGAAGATTTCTATATGGGCACCGGTTTCCCGCTGAAAATGAAGGCGGGCGGGGACAACCTTGGTGTCATTGAACACCATCAGCGCATTTGACGGGAGCAAATCCGGCAACTGACGGAAAACATACTCATTTACCTGGCCGTCTTTGTAATGCAACAGTTTGGAGGCATCCCGCTCGGGAAGGGGATATTTCGCAATTCTGGACTCTTCCAGGCCATAATTGTAG
This sequence comes from uncultured Bacteroidales bacterium, assembly GCA_946187865.1. Lineage (GTDB taxonomy): Bacteria > Bacteroidota > Bacteroidia > Bacteroidales > UBA932 > Cryptobacteroides. Next base: position 19,275 of record CAMHST010000013.1, on the reverse strand, counting down.
TCTTCGATATGGATTTCAGGTACCATGAGAATTCAAGATTTGCGCGAAGTTACACAATTTATCGGAGATTCGGCAATCTCTGCTTAAAACTGTGAATCACGCGTTGCAAGAACTACAAAAGTAAACACCTGGATACATGCATTGTGTTCAATTATGTATAATATATTCAATCGCGACAACTTGTGTCACGACCACCTGCTAAAACACGATAAGAAAAATTTATCCATTTTAATACAAATTAGTATTTACTTATAATTCAGTTTGTTATATCATTTTTCTAAAGAAACGATATAGCAGATATCAGATAGAAGACTTCCCTATCCTGCCATAAACCCCGAAATTCAATAAGTTATTTATACATATCAGCTTAAAAATCAGAAATTAAACATAGCTTATTTAGAGAATAGCTATAATATATTTATATCAATTTTATCCGTCCTGTCCCCACATGAGCCTCCAGAAATGTTTGCATTTCCGAAAAAACATTTTTACTTTTGTAAAACTAAAATTCAAATCTATGAATCGGCGTCTTTTACAGTTTTTGCAGGCAGAAAACATCACGCAATCCCAATTGGCCGATATCCTTGGCGTCGCCCGCGGCAGCATCTCGCATATCCTGTCCGGACGCAACAAGCCGGGCTACGATTTTATGGAGAGCCTGCTGCTCCATTATCCGCAGCTGAATCTGGACTGGCTGCTCACGGGAAAAGGAAAAATGTACAAGGATCCGGAAAAGGAGAATCCCCTTCCAGAAGATTCCCTGCTCATCCCGGATATGGAAGACGCCTCTTTTTCTGCCTCCGGCAAGCCTCAGATCAGCCATATCATTGTATTTTACACGGACAACAGCTTTCAGGAGTTCCATCCTGCGCAATAATTTGCTATCTTTGCGTCATGTTCGTGTTCAAACGTCATTTCAGGGGCCTCGAACGGGAGGTTTCCGGTATCCGCTTCAGCAATCCTGTCGGCCTGTCCAAGCCTGCGGAATTGCCCCGCATCCACCTGTTTTCCACGCCGGGTGTCGGGTTTCTCACGCTGGAGCCGGAGCAGAAAGACATCCTGCAGTGGATCCACCGCTTGCCGGAAATCCGCACCGAAACAGGGGCGCTGCTGGCTGTGAACATGAAAAAAGACATCGAACGCACATTTTCACTGGTCTATGACTTCGCAGACCTGATCATCGTAGACCTGGACAGCAACGAAGGAATCGGCTCGTCAGACCTGTCAGACATTCACCTGATTCTGGAGGAACTGCTTAACCTTCGGCTCTGCTACGAGCGCTACACGCCGGTTTTCCTGCGCCTTCCAGCCGTTCTGGATGCGGACGAAATGCATTCCGTGCTGTCCTATTGCATGCTCAGCGGCATCAACGGCATCGTTGCGGAGGGCCTGGGGACCGTAAATACCGTCTTGGAAAAAACCATGAAACGCATTCCCCTGATCGGGACCGCCCTGTCGGCCGAAGAAGGCCAGGCAATGCTGGCGGCCGGCGTTTCCCTGGCAGAGCTGAAAACCCGCCCCGCAGAAGCCGGAAAACTGCTGAGAATCTTGGAAAAAGAAGCTAAAAAATCATGATCAACGCTTGTATTTGCACCATCGGCGACGAAATCCTGATCGGCCAGGTGGTAGATACCAACTCATCCCGTCTGGCCGTCGCCCTGGAAGAGGCCGGACTCCATGTGAGCCGCATGCTCTCCATCGGCGACGACAAGAAAGACATCCGGGAAACCCTCAGGCGGGAACTTCGGCACCACGCCATTGTAATCACCACGGGCGGTCTGGGACCTACCAAAGACGATATCACCAAAGGGGTGCTGGCCCGTCTGTCCGGCAGCACTGGCTATGTAGAGCACGCAGGGCAGTTGAAAGTAATCCGGCAGATTCTCGCAAGCCGGGGGCTGGACATGCTTCCATCCAACCAGGCCCAGGCGCTGGTTCCGGATAAGGCGGAAGTCATTGTAAACAAGCTGGGAACAGCGCCGATCATGGTATTCCGGAACCTTCCGGGCGGAGGCACCTTGTATGCCTTGCCTGGGGTCCCCCACGAGGCCGTAGGAGCCATTCCGGACTTGCTGGAAGACATCCGCCGCCATCAGCCGCTCGGCCACATCCTGCACCGCAGCGTCATGGTCTATGGCCTGGCAGAAAGCGCCCTGGCGGCACGGATCGCCCCCTGGGAAGACGCCCTACCGGAAGGAATGCATCTGGCTTATCTGCCCAATCCCCTTACAGGCGTACGCTTGCGCCTGTCTGTTTACGGCTGCGATCCGGAAGAAGGAGAAGCACGCATCCAGAAGGAGCTGGAAGGCCTCCAGTCCATCCTGGGAGACCTGATCTACTCCCTGGAAGATTCCACGCTGGAAGAAACCCTGGGGGGTATTTTCAAAGCCCACGGACTCACGGTATCGGCCGCAGAATCCTGCACCGGCGGAGAAATCGCCCATCTGTTCACCAGCGTCCCGGGATCTTCCGCGTATTTCCTGGGATCGGTCACCTCCTACGCCATTCCGGTCAAAGAGAAAGTGCTGGGCGTCCCGGGCAACATCATCGAGGAAAACGGCGTGGTCAGCAGCGAGGTGGCAGCCGCCATGGCCGAAGGAGTCAGGCGCCTGACGGGAAGCGACTATTCCGTAGCCACTACCGGTCTGGCAGGCCCCTCCGGCGACGAGCACAATCCGGTGGGAACCGTCTGGGTTGGCGTGGCCGGTCCGCACGGAACCAAGACCGCACGCTTCCAGTTCAAGAACGACAGAAAGCGCAATATTGAACGCTTCTCCGCCTCTGCACTGGATTTTCTCAGGACTTTCGTTTTAGCAGATTTAAACAACTGATAAACAAGGAGTAAAACAAAGCTGTTATTGCGTTTAACATTTTTGTTACTTACTCCGCTGTTTACAAGTTAACACATTGATTGGGAGACCTTTATCACCCTCCCAAGCACATCCATCAGATTCTGCCCCCCGATCTTCCGGATTTGCTCCGGAGTATAGCCTCTGCGCTCCATTTCCCGGAACACCGCCGGCATCGCCGACACATCGTCCAGCCCCTCGGGCGCAATAAGAATACCGTCGAAATCCGAGCCCAATCCCACGTGGTCTATCCCGGCCCATTTCACGGCATGGTCGATATGGTCTACGATTTCCTTCACACCGGGACGGGGCAGTTTCAGCAGACGCTCCTGCATCCGGTGCCAGGCTTCTATCCGGGCGGGATCGGACGGGGCCTGGATGAACGCGGCCTCCATCTCATCCGCCTGGTCCAGCAGGGCGGCATCGGCCGGATCGCTGGCAAAACTGTCAGACAGGAACGACGGACAGAAATTGATGCCCACATAGCCATCATGCTCCCCCAGTGCCTGCAGCATTTCATCGGTGAGATTGCGCCGATGACTGCACAGGGCGCGGCAACAGGAGTGGGTGGCCACAATGGGGGCCCGGGAAACCGACAGGCAGTCCCAGAAAGTCTTGTCCGAGGCATGTGACAGATCGATCATCATGCCCAGCCGGTTCATCTGGGCCACGGCCCGTTTTCCAAAGGGACTGAGACCATTCCAGCGCTTGCCCTCGGCGGCACTGTCGGCCAGGGCATTGTCTCCGTTGTGCGTCAGGGTGACATAGCGCACACCCATGCGGTAAAACTGGTTCAGCAGGGACAAGGATTCCTGGATGGGACTTCCGTTCTCCATGCCGATAAAAATGGAAATACGGCCGTTTTTACGGTTTTCGGCGGCATCTTCCGGCGAGAAGGCCGGTGCCACTTCGCCGGAATGGGCCTGCACGGCGTCGAACGTGGCGGCAAGCATCTCCAAGGCATAGCGCGTCGCGCTGTCCGGAGCCATCTGAGCCGGCGTGTACAAGGCGAAAAAAGCGCCGTCGACTCCCCCGCGCCGGAGTTTGGGGAAATCGACCTGTGCATAAGGATTGTCGATACCCGGATCCCGCAGCCTCAGCAGCTGGGAAGGGGTATCCATATGGGAATCGTACATAAAGACTTATTTCTTGTCGTCCGGGGCCAGGGTGGATTTGACGATGCGCCGGATTTTCATTTCGGGAGCGCCGGTATAGAAGAGCTCACTGCCACCGGTGAGGTCCACGTCCAGGACCTTCTCCACAGCCAGCCGGAGGTCTCCGCCGCTCATGGTGGCGGTTACCTCGGGAACGGCCAGGGAGCGGGTATCCAGCTTGGGGTTCCTGTCGGTCTTCACCTCAAGGGTATTGGCCCTTCCGCTCACGGTGATTTCCGAGCGGCCTGTCCCGGAAAGCTTGAACTTGCCGGTATTGGCCGATGCCGACAGTTTGGACGACCCGGCCCCTTCCAGGCTCAGGTCTTTGCAGGTAGCCGTGAGTTTAAGGTCTGCGCTGCCGTCGGTTTTCACATCCATTTCGGCGTCGGTGTTCAGGATCAGGACGGCCTGGGTCTTGTCTTTCATGCTCACGGAAGCCTTGGTGGCCGTTATGGAAAGATTCTTGAGCTGGGACTTGTCTTCCATCTCCAGCGAGAAGCTTGATCCGAAGAAACTGTCCGTACCGGTGAGCACGGCATTGTCTTTCAGGAAAACGCCATCCAACTGCGGGGCATACACCACGGCGCGGAACACCGGTTTGGCAGCCCCTTTGCCGCTGAGGGTCTTTTTCACCTCTTTGGGAACGGCTTTCTCGTTATAGCTGATATAAAGCACTTTGGAGCGGACATACACCTCAATGTAATCGGCAATGACTTTGTTCACGGTTACTTTGGTGGTGTAGCTCCCCTTGGAAAGGGTGACATCGAAATCCCCGGAGATGTTCACGGAAGTGAATTCCCCCACCGGAAGGGTTTTTTCAGAGAGCTCAGCGTTGTCCTGGGCAAAGGAAACAACAGCCGATAATGCTAAAGCGATTGTTGCGATAAAAACCTTTAACGAGTTCATTTTCATATTTCTTTAATTGTCTAATTGTTCACTCAAGTTGGCCCACTCTTCGGTGTAGGCATCCATATCCCGCTTCAAGTTCAGGTACTCTGCCGTCAGGTCCAGGATGTCCTCCTGTTTTCCCCCGGGTGCGGAGAGCAGCTTTTCTATCTCGCCCATGCGCCCTTCGCAGCGGGCGATCTCCTTTTCCAGGAAACTCACCCGGCTCCGGATTTTGCGTTCCTCCTTGGAAACGGCCTTCCTGGCCTGGTATTCCTGTTTCCGGACCTCTTTCTGCTCGGGGGCGGGAGCCTCGGGAATTTCCTTCAAATGTCGTTCCAACTCCTGCAGGCTTTCCAATTTTCTTTTCTCCAGGAAATCGGCCACACTGCCCAGATGCTCCTTCACTTTCCCGTCGCGGAATTCATAGAGCTTATCTACCAGCCCGTCCAGGAAATCCCGGTCGTGGGAAACCACCACCAGCGTGCCGTCAAAGGAGAGAAGCGCCTGTTTCAGAACATCTTTGGAGCGGATGTCCATGTGGTTGGTAGGCTCGTCCAGGGCCAGGACATTATGGGATTCCAGCATCAGTTTCGCCATTCCCAGTCGCGCCCGTTCTCCGCCGCTGAGCACCGAGACTTTTTTGTCGATGTCTTCCCCCTTGAAGAGGAAAGCGCCCAGGATATCGCGCAGCCGGGTTCGGATGTCCCCCACCGCTATCCGGTCCAGGGTGTCATAAACCGTCAGGGAAGGGTCCAGGACCTCTTCCTGATTCTGGGCATAATAGCCGATTTGCACGTTGTGGCCCAACCTGGCCTCACCTTCCATCGGCTCCAGCTCTCCCATGATCACGCGCATCAGGGTGGTTTTTCCCTCTCCGTTCCGGCCGATCAGCGCCACTTTCTCTCCCCGCTTGATCTCTATGTCGGCATGGGAGAAAACCACTTTCTGCGGATACCCGACGGTGAGGTCCGTCCCCTTGAACACCACATCCCCGGAGCGCAGGGCCGGTGGGAACTTCAAGGAAAGGGTGGAACCGTCGGTCTCGTCTATCTCTATCCGCTCCAGCTTTTCCAGGGCTTTGATGCGGGACTGCACCTGATTGCTCTTGGTGGGTTTGTAGCGAAAACGGTTGATGAAATCTTCCGTCTTCTCGATCATCCGCTGCTGGTTTTCATAGGCCGCCACCTGCTGGGCGATGCGCTCTGCACGGAGCGCCACATACTGGCTGTAAGGGACTTTGTAATCGTGAATATGCCCCAGAAGGATCTCTACGGTCCTTTTTGTCACATTGTCCAGGAATTTCCGGTCGTGGGAAACCAGCAGCAACGAGCCCCTGTAAGCCTTCAAATAATCCTCGAACCACTCGATGGATTCGATGTCCAGGTGGTTGGTGGGCTCGTCCAGCAGCAGGACGTCCGGACGGGAAAGCAGGATCTTGGCCAGTTCGATACGCATGTTCCAGCCCTGGCTGAAGGTTTCCGTCCTGCGCTCCAGTTCATCGGCCTTGAATCCCAGGCCGAAGAGGACCTTCTCCGCCTGCGCCCGGGGCGACTCGCCGCTCTCCAGGCCCAGGGCATCGCCGAGCTCGTTCAGACGGGCGATGAGGGCAGCGTAAGCATCACTCTCATAATCGGTTCTCTCCCCCAGCTGGGCGGTAATCCGTTCCTGTTCCCGCTCCATCTCATGGATATAGTCGAACACCTGCAGCACCTCTTCCATCACCGTATGCCCCTTGTGGTGCTCCATGATCTGGGGCAGATATCCGATCCGCACCCCGGAGGGCATCTGAACCGCGCCCGAAGTGGGAAGCTGCTCTCCGGTAATCAGTTTCATCAGGGTGGATTTCCCCGCCCCGTTCTTCCCTACCAGGCCGATTTTGTCACCGTCGCTGATATGGAAACTGACGTTGTCCAGAAGGACGAAACTGCCGAAGGCTACACTGACGTTATTGATGGATATCATTTCTTACAAAGCAGGATGGAAAGCTCAAACAAGCCGTATAGCGGGATGGCCAGGACAAACATGGAAAAAGGATCGCTGGGGGTTATAAAAGCAGCTAATATCAAAACAATTACAAAGGCGTATTTGCGCCACTTCTTTAACTGCTCCCTATTCACGACACCCAGGCTGGACAGCACCAGGATCACGGTGGGAAACTCGAACAGGATCCCGATCAGGAACACCATGGAGGTGAACAGCGACATGTACGACCCCAGGGATATGGTATTGACGATGGCGTCGCTCACGCTGAAATTGGCAAAGAAAATCAGACAGACCGGCAGCACCACGAAATACCCCACGGCAACGCCCAGGTAAAACAGGCCCGACGAAAGGGAGAAAGCCTTTCCTACGGCCTTTTTCTCCTGCTTGTACAGGGCAGGCGCGATAAACTTCCAGATTTCCCAGACAATATAAGGGAAAGCCAGCACCAGCCCGCACAGGACCGACACCTTCATATAGGTGAAGAACTGGGCAGACAAGTCAATGTTGATCAAGTCCAGGGAAAACTGCACACCGGGAAGCCTGTACAGCGGGAAATCCGGCTGCGTGGGCCAGAGCACCGCCTTGAACAGCGGCTTGGGGATGCACAGGAACACGACCGAAAACAAAGCGACGGCCAACACCGAACGGAACAGGGTTCCTCTCAGTGCCTCCAGATGGTCCCAGAAGGACATTTCCGTGTCCTGGGGGGCAGCCACGCTATTTCTCTTCCTTCTTGTAGGTGTCGTCGCCGGCGTCCTTGATTTCCTTCTCCACCTCGTTCATGCCCTCCTTGAAACTCTTGACGCCTTTGCCAAGGCCTTTCATCAGCTCGGGAATCTTCTTGCCGCCGAACAGCAGCAAAACCACGGCAACGATAGCCACGATTTCCCAAGTTCCCAGCATCAGTAACGGGTAAGTCATCATATTCATTGTGCGTTATTGAGATAATGTTCAAACAGTTCACATACCGGTTCCGGACAGCGGACCGGACGGAAGGTATTTTTGTCCAGGAAACCCAGGGTCACCGTACCTTCTGCACAGAGGACACCGTCCTGGTTCACCACCGTCTGGCGGATCACCATCTTGGCCATGGGAACCTTGTTCACTTCGGCGGTTGCCGTGAGCACATCCCCCATCCTGGCCGGATGGCGGAAGTGGCATTCCACAGACACGATAGGCACTTGGACACCCAACTCCGATTCGCACTTTTCAATCGGGAATCCCAACTGGACCATCATCTCGTCCCGGGCAATCTCAAAGTAGCGGATGTAATTGGAGTGATGAACCACTGCCATTTGGTCTGTTTCGTAGTACCGAACGGGGAAACTGGTCTTAAAAATAGCCATAACAAAAATGTTACCAATATAAACAGATTTGTTTTATTAGCTCTTTTTCAATTGCATGAGCTTAGATTCCAGACTCTCGATCCGAGAGAGGGCATCGGCCTCTTTTTTTCGCTCGTTTTCGATGACGGCCGCAGGAGCGTTGTTCACAAAGCGCTCGTTGGAGAGTTTTCCTCTCACTCCGGCAAGGAATTTTTGCTGATGCTCCAGCTCCTTTTGTGTTTTTTCAATCTCCTCTTCCAGGTTAATCATACCGTCCAGGACAACCATCATTTCATAGGTGCGGACCAGGAATCCCACGCCCTGCATTCCTTCGAAACTGTCGGCGTTCTGCACTTTTGCATTGCCCATTTTCTCTACGACGGGAATCACCTCCTGCGGGAAGGCGCCGCCTTTGATCATGAGCGTAAGCACTTCCTTGGGGGCGATGTTCCGCTGACTGCGGACACCACGGACGCCGTTCACCGCTTCCATGGCCAGGGCGAAATGCTCCAGCACGGCGGGCTCGTACGCTTCCGCCTTCGGGGTGGGCGCGAACATGATGGTCTCCCCTTCCTTGCGCTCTGCCAGGTCCTGCCACAACTCTTCGGTGATGAAAGGCATCACCGGGTGGATGAGTTTGAGAAGCTCTTCGAAGAAAGAGAGGGTGGTATCATAGGTAAGCCGGTCTACAGGCTGGCCGAAGGCCGGTTTGATGGCCTCCAGATAGGAAGAGCAGTAATCGTCCCAGAAAAGCTTGTAGATGGTCATGAGGGCGTCCGAGATGCGGAACTTGCCGTAATGGTCTTCTATCTGCCGGACCGCCTCTGACAGCTTGGCCTTGAACCAGTCCATGGCCACCCGGGCTGCCTGCGACGGCTGGGCGTTCCCGTCCACCGAGAAACCCTTCACCAGGCGGTAACTGTTCCAGATTTTGTTGCAGAAGGCCGCCCCCTGCTTGATCTGGGCCTCGTCGTAGAAGATGTCGTTGCCGGCACTGGAGCACAACAGCATGCCAATTCGGACGGCGTCGGCGCCATAGGTCTGGATCAGGTCCAGCGGGTTGGGGCTGTTGCCCAGGGTCTTGGACATTTTCCGGCCGATCTTGTCCCGGACGATACCGGTGAAATACACGTTGGAGAAAGGCTCGCAACCCATGAACTCTTCACCGGCCATGATCATGCGGGCCACCCAGAAGAAGATGATGTCCGGGCCGGTCACCAGGTCATTCGTGGGATAATAGTAGGCCAGGTCTTTGTTGGGCTTGTGGTCCGGATGGCCGGGCTTCTGCGGGTCGAACACCGAGATGGGCCAGAGCCAGGAGCTGAACCAGGTATCCAGTACATCCTCGTCCTGGCGAAGGTCTTCCGCCTTGATATCCGGATTGATAGCCTGGGCTGCCTTAAGTGCCGCTTCAGCTGTGGCCTCCACGACGTAGCTGCCGTCGGGAAGGTAATAGGCCGGGATTCTCTGGCCCCACCAGAGCTGGCGGGAAATGCACCAGTCGCGGGCGTTTTCCATCCAGTGGCGGTAGGTGTTCACGTATTTTTCAGGGATGAACTGGGTGCGGCCGCTTTCCACGGTTTCCAGGGCCATCTTGGCCAGGGTCTCCATTTTCAGGAACCATTGGGCGCTGAGCTTGGGCTCAATCACGGCATCCGTACGCTCCGAATAGCCTACCGGAGACGTATAGTCCTCTACCTTGAGCAGGTTGCCCGCTTCTTCCAGCATCTTCACAATCTTCTTCCGGGCCACGAAACGGTCTTCTCCAACCAGGATCTGCGCCTTTTCGTTGAGTTTTCCGTGGTCGTCGATGATTTCCAGCACCGGCAGGTTGTGCCGCAGGCCGATCTCATAGTCGTGCACATCGTGTGCGGGAGTCACCTTCAGGCAGCCGGTTCCGAAGTCCATCTCCACGTAATCGTCCTCGATGACAGGGATTTCCCGGTTGATGAGCGGGATGAGCACCTTCTTGCCTTTAAGCCAGAAGTGGCGCTCGTCCTTGGGATTCACGCAGATGGCGGCGTCGGCCATGATGGTTTCCGGACGGGTGGTGGCAATTACCAGGTACTGGTCCGTGGGATTCCCCTGCCCGTCGGAGATAAAGTATTTCAGGTGATAGAAATGGCTCTTGGTATCTTTGTGGATCACTTCGTCGTCGCTCACGGCAGTAAGGGCTTCAGGGTCCCAGTTCACCATGCGCACACCTTTGTAAATCCAGCCTTTCTTATAGAAATACACGAAGGTATTGATCACGGCCTCTGACAGTTCCGGCTCCATGGTGAACCGGGTGCGGTCCCAGTCGCAGGAGCAGCCCAGCTTGCGGAGCTGTTCCAGGATAATGCCGCCGTGCTCTTCCTTCCATTCCCAGGCATGCTTGAGGAATTCCTCGCGGCCGATCTCCTCCTTGGAAATGCCCATGGCCTTGAGTTTGGCCACCACCTTGCTTTCCGTGGCGATGGAGGCGTGGTCTGTTCCGGGCACCCAGCAGGCGTTCTTGCCGTCCATGCGGGCTTTACGGATAAGGACGTCATTGAGGGTATTGTTAAGGACGTGTCCCATGTGCAGGATGCCCGTCACATTGGGCGGCGGAATCACGATGGTATAAGGCTCCTTTTCGTTGGGCTCGCTATGGAAGCATTTGTGCTCCAGCCAATACTGGTACCACTTGTCTTCCACCTGGGCTGCGCTGTACTTTGCGGCTAATTCTTTCATATATTGCTTGGTTTCTTTGCTTATTATTCTGCCCCCTTGTATGCGGGAGGGCGCTAAAACTTACAAAAGTACGTTTTTTTTGCCACACTTGCAACCACCCCGGCGGCAGAAAGGCCAGGCGTTGTTTTTTTCATTCGCTTTCCCTATTTTTGCAACATGACAAAACGACTTACGCTCCTGATTCTTGCGGTCATCGGCCTATCTATGGCGCTGAAGGCACAAACAACAGGTTTCCGAGGCCTGCCGGACGACATCTATTACCTGATGCCCTCTTTTCGGGACGGCTACGTATATATCCGCGGGCAGATTCCCGCCCAGGGCAAACTGAACATTTGCGCACTGGACAACTCCCTCCGTTTCCTGGACGACAACGGCGTGGAGCTGGAAGCCTCAGAGCCCGATAAAATCCTTAAGGGAGTCATCGACACCGTCTCTTTTCTCCGTTATCAGGATGCGTTTTATCGGCAATACCCCGTAAAAGCCGAAACCGGAGTGGCGCTCCGCCGCAAGGTCCAGATTATCCGCGACCAGACGGACGCTCCCTTCGGCGGCACCTCCCGTACCAGTTCCACGACCCAGTACAGCACGCTGGTCACAGAAGGCGGCACCTACCAGCTGGGCCAAGACAAAGAATACCCCTACGAGGTCTCCGAGACTGTTTTCATCTATCAGGGCAGTAAAGTGTATCCTTTCACCAAGAAGCATCTCCGCAGGCTCTTCCCCGCCCGGAAGTCCGACATCGACGCCTGGTTCAGTGCCGGAAACCCTCTCCCCCGCACCGTGGACGAAGCCTGCGCGCTGCTGGAACTCTGGATGGACTAACCGCCCCGCTCCCCAAGAGCTTTTATCCCGTTTTGGCATTCGCCGCGCGGTGAATGATACCCCAAGTGCAAAATCGGCTCTAAATGCACTGGCACCACCGGTTCAACTGCCACCAAGTGCAAAATCGGCTCTAAATGCACTTGGCGCTGCGGGAACGGAAGAGGGCTATGAGCCTGAAACACCGGGCGCCCTTGCTTTCTTGCGGGATTCTTGTTATTTTTGTTCCTGACCATTGGACTAAGGTGTAGGATGAATCTGGACATGTACATGACTGCGGGACTGGGCGTGGCAGCGCTGTTGCTGGGCATTTTCTGCACCCGGAAACTGCCACTACTCAAACGCCTGTGCATTCCGGCGCCGGTCACGGGCGGGCTGGTGGTTTCGCTCATGACCTTGCTTTGCCATGCCGGCGCAGGCCTGGAATTCAATTTCGACGGCACCATCAAGGATATCTGCATGATGCTCTTCTTTACCTCGGTGGGCTTCCAGTCCAACCTCCGGGTTCTCAAGCAGGGAGGAAAGCCGCTGCTGGTCATGATTGGCTTGGTGGCGGTGCTTATCGTTATCCAGAATTTACTTGCGGTGGGTATAGCCAAAGGCTTGCAATTGAACCCGTTGATAGGAATGGCCACGGGCTCTATTCCCATGAGTGGCGGCCATGGGACGGCCGGCGGATTCTCTCCGGTTCTGGAGAGCATGGGACTCACGGGGGCATCGTCCATTACCATGGCGGCGGCAACCTTCGGCCTGGTGGCCGGGTCGCTGATCGGCGGCCCCATAGGCGAACTGCTCATCCGCACCCGCAAACTGGCCCAACCGGCAGACAACGCCCCGTTCGGCTCCAGCTATGAGAAAAACGCAGCCGATACGCTGGGCGGAGCAGACAACACGCTTACCGAGGACCGGTCCATGATGCGGTACACGGAGGCATCGTGCATCCTGCTCCTTACCATGGCACTGGGAATGGGCCTGAGCAAGCTCCTCTCTCTAACGGGCATCACCTTCCCTACTTACTTCGGCGCGCTCATCGTGGGCGCCGTCCTGCGCAACTGCGTGGAGGGGTTCGGCAGCAAAGAGACGTTTCCGCTTCACGAGCTGGTGGCTGTAGGCAATATCTGCCTGTCCCTGTTCCTGGGAATGGCCATGGCCACGCTCAAACTGTGGGAGCTCTCCGGACTCATGCTGCCGCTGCTGCTGATTCTGATTTCGCAGGCGGCATTCATGGCGCTGTACGCCTGTTTTGTGGCTTTCCCGGCCCTGGGTAAAGACTACGACGCCGCAGTATTGGTCAGCGGCCTGTGCGGCTTCGGCCTGGGAGCCACCCCCAACGCCATGGCCAACATGTCGGCCGTGTGCTTCAAATACCGCTACGCCGTGAAGCCTTTTATCATTGTCCCCATCATCGGGGCCATGTTCGTGGACCTGATCAACACGGGGGTAATCACCCTGTTCTTGAACCTGCTGTAACTAGAAGTCCAGACGGATCACCAGCATTTCCTCTTCACCCGGCTGCAACAGCCGGGTTTTTCCGAATCCGCGCAAGTCGGGATCCATGACCAGCACCACGTGCTTGCCCGCCACCTTGCCGGTATTTCTTACCGTAACCTGCACAGTTCCATTCGTTTCCGCTCCACGCTCCTCTTCAAATGAAGTATAGGAGAGGCCATGGCCGAAGGGATAGGACGGCGCGGGAGCCCCGGCCTTCTGGTAATACCGGTAGCCCACATCCATCCCTTCCGCATACTCCGTGTACCCGAAGTTGGGCACGTCGCGGTCCTTGTCACGCCCCCCGCCCATGGATGAAGCACCGGCATAATCGTAAGGGAAATGGGCCGACGAAGGCAGGTCCATATAGTCTGAAGGGAAACTGAGCGGCAGCACTCCGCTGGGATTCACCTTGCCGCTAAGGACGCGCGCAAGGGCGTTTCCGCCCTCCTGGCCGGGTTGCCAGGCGAGCAGGATGGCAACCGGCAGATGTTTCCAGGAAGCCGTTTCCACAGCACCGCCCACATTAAGCAGGACAATCACCCGCTTTCCCCGGGCATGGAAAACCTCGCTCACGTCCACCAGCATCCGGGTTTCCGGGACAGTGAGCAGAAAATCGTCCTTGAGTTTGCGGTCTCCGCCTTCCCCGGCCTGGCGGGAAAGGGTGAGGATGGCTACGTCGGCATTTTCTGCGGCCGACTCCACCGTAGCGCGGGAAAGGGGCATCTCCGGTGCGGCGGGACTGCCCAGCATGCCGGAGGTAATGGTTTTGCGGGGCATGTTCTTTTTCAGGTACTTCCGGTAAATGGCCGCCAGCGATTCATCCAGCGTAAAGCCCTCTTTCTCCAATCCCTCGTCCGGATTCACCACATAGGGCCGATGCACATGCCCCGACCCGGTTCCGCCCGGAATCAAGTGATAGGACCCCACCCCGAAAAGCGCCAGTACAGCGCCTTCGCGCAGCGGCAGGGCCGATTCCCGGTTCTTCAGCAGCACCATCCCCTCTTCCGCCGCCTCCCGGGCAATCCGGGCGTGAGCCTCCAGGTCCGGAGCGCCGGAAGGCCGATACCCCTTGAACGCAGGGGTTTTCACGGCCAGCTCCAATACCCGCCGAACACAGACGTCCAGCGCCTGTTCAGCGAGTTCGCCCCGCCTGACCTTCCGCACGATTTCCCGGATCTGGGAACCTGCACCCGGCTCCATGAGGTCGCAGCCGGCCTCGATCTGGGCGCCCGTGTCCCGCCTGGGGGTCCAGTCGGTCATGACCAGCCCCTCGAAGCCCCATTCCCCCCGGAGGACGTCGGTCAGCAGCCAGCGGTCCTGCTGGGTGTGAACGCCGTTGAGCCGGTTGTAAGAGGCCATCACCGTCCAGGGCTGCGCCTCCTTCACGGCTATCTCGAAGTTCCTGAGATAGAGCCGCCTGAGCACGTCTTCCGACACCCGGGAATCGTTCCAGAAACGATTGGTTTCCTGGTTGTTGGCGGCAAAATGCTTCACCGAAGTGCCTACTCCCTGGCTCTGGACGCCCTTCACATACGCAGCGGCCACCCGACCGCTCAGGAGCGGGTCTTCCGAGAAATACTCGAAGTTGCGGCCGCACAAAGGGTTCCGCATCAGGTTCATGCCCGGGGCCAGCATCACGTCCACCCCGTACTCCAGGGCCTCGTTGCCGATAGCCGCCCCCACACGCTGGACAAGGTCCACGTTCCAGCTGGCGGACAGGAGCGAGCCGATCGGGAAGCCCGTGCAGTAGAATGTCTGCGAAACACCCTTGCGGCGGGGTTCTATACGCACCCCGGCGGGCCCGTCCGACAGGACGATGGCCGGAATCCCCAGCCGGGGCACGGCGCGGGTCATGCCCGCTGCCCCGGGAACGGGAACCTGGGAACCCGTGATGCCCGCAAGCATGCTCTTGTATCCCGGCCCCACCACCAGGGAGGCCTTTTCTTCCAGGGTGAGCAGGGACAGGATCCGGTCTATGTCTTCCGGACCGGAAAGTTTTTCCTGCTGCTGAGCCTTGCCTGCAAACGTGACCAGCAGGCAAGTGAAAGCCGATATCAGTTTCTTCTTCATCATATGCGAATATAAGCAATTATTTGGTAAAACTTTGCACATCCGGAAAGGGTTTAATGGATAAATAGTGTTAAATTTGCAGAAAAATAGATCATCATGGACAACAATAACCAACCCAAGCCCCAAAACCAGCTCAGCCTGGAACTGAACCCCCAGACTACCAAAGTATCCTACTCCAACCTGGCCATCATCTCCCACTCCCGCAGCGAATTCATCATCGACTTCGCCGCCACCCTGCCCGGCCTTCCCAAGGCCCTGATCGGAGACCGCATCATCATGACGCCGGAGCATGCCAAACGCCTGATGAACGCCCTGTTCGACAACATCTCCAAGTACGAGGCCCAGTTCGGCGTGATAGACCTCACCGGCGGCAAGGGCCCGCAGCCCGGCGCCACCTTCAACCTGGGTGATTTCGGCCCCCTGGGCGGCGGAAACAAGTCGTAAGATGAAGGATTTAAAGAATATCAAGGCCTTTGCCTTTGACATCGACGGTGTAGCCACCGACGGCACGCTGCTGTGCATGCCCGACGGAGACTTCCTGAGAATGTACGACGCCAAAGACGGCTTTGCCATCCGGATGGCCGCCATGAACGGCTATCCGGTGGCCGTAATCACCGGAGGAAGCTCGGAAAGCATCCGTAAACGCATGACTGCCAGCGGTGTAAAGCCGGAAGATGTGTTCCTGCACTGCCGCAACAAGATGGAGGAATTCCGCATTTTCTGCCAGCGCTACCAGCTGGATCCCAAGGAAGTGATGTACTTCGGCGACGATGTCCCGGACCTCGAGGTCATGCAGGAGTGCGGCTGCGGCGTATGCCCGGAAGACGCCATCGACGATGTACAGGCCGTGGCAGACTGGGTCACGGACGCCCCCGGCGGAAAAGGCTGCCTCCGGGAAGCCATCGAGAAAACCCTCCGCAAGCAGGGCCGATGGATCTTCGACCCGGTAGTCTATAAAAAGCAGTTCTAGGCAAATGGAAAAGCGCATCATCCTGGGCAGCAACTCTCCGCGCCGCAAAGAGCTCCTCAAGGGGCTGGACATTGATTTCGAAGTAGATCCGCGCAATAACTTCGAGGAAAGCTTCGGCCCGGAAGTTCCCTTTGAAGAGGTCCCCCGCCGGATGTCGGAGGGCAAGTCCCACGGTTTTCACCGTCCCCTCCAGGAGAACGAAATCCTGATCACGGCAGACACCATGGTCATCCTTCCCCCGGAAGACGGACGCCCCGGGGAAATCCTGGGCAAACCCAAAGACCGCGAAGATGCCGTGCGCATGCTCCGGGACCTCTCCGGAAGGAAGCACCATGTCACCACGGCCGTCACCCTCCGGGACTGCCGGAAAGAGAAAACCTTTTCCGTCACCACGCAGGTGTGGTTCAAGGAACTCTCCGACGAAGAAATCGGCTATTATATAGACACATACATGCCCTTCGACAAAGCCGGGGCCTATGCCATCCAGGAATGGATCGGGCATGTGGGCATCACCCGGATAGAAGGTTCGTATTTCAATGTGGTGGGCTTCCCGGTGCAGCGCGTGTACGAAGCCCTGAAGGAATTTACCGGCCCCGGGACTCCCGCCGCCACGCAAAAAAGTCTCTGATTCCCTCTGAAACAGGCGTTTGCGGGTAATCCAAGTCGGCTTTGGCCCGGGCGGCGCTATACCATTCCTGCACCAGCAGCTGGTTCACATTGTGGGAGTAGAACATATTCCGGATGCCCAGCGCCATGAGCAAATCTCCCAGCCCGCCCGCTATCTTGGCCAGAAAACCCGGCAAAGTCACAAAACGCTGCCGATACCCGCATACCCTGGCCTGAAGGGCATAGAAATCCTTGAGAGAGAGGTACTCACCGGTCAGGAGGTATCGGCCCTCCCCCTTTTCCAGGGCGTTCACGATGGCCGTCGCGGCATCCCGTACATGCAGGAAACTCTTTCCGCCTCCGGTTCCCGCCATCAGCGGCTTCCGCCAGGCCGCCAGCATCAGCTGCCCGGAAGAGGGTTTGGTATCGTACGCCCCCAGCATGAAGCCGGGATTCAGGATTACCAGGCGCAGTTCCGGATGGGCGGCCGCATAGGAAAGCAGCGCCTCTTCCCCGGCCAGCTTGCTCAGCGCATAGGGCGACTTGTCGTACGGCGGACCTATGGAGTCCTGCTCGGTGGCAGGCCGGTCACATGTTCCGGAAACAATTGTATTGGCCGTACTTACATGAATCAGGACCGGAATGCCGCACTGCCCGGCGACCTGGGCCAGCATGGCCGGAAGGTCACGGTTCATGGGCAGGAAATCTTCCAGACGCGGAAGGCTCATGTCCGTGGTGCCGGCGCAGTTGACAATCGCGCTGCAGCCTTTCGCGGCCTCCAGCAAAGTGTCCCGGTCCAGGAGACTCCCCTGCACCTGTTCCACACCCTCCACTTCCAGCGGATGCCGCACCAGCGCCCGGACCGGAATGCCGCGCTGAAGCAGCAGGTTCAGGACATTTCGGCCCAGCAGGCCCGTAGCACCCAGCAAAAGAACCATGACTCAGTGCGCCCCCTTCTTTTTGGAAAACAGCCGTTGCGGCAGTTCCATGGCCAGAATAATGCCCAGGACGATGGCGATAGCTATCTTTACCGCCGTCCAGCCGCTTTCCGAGGCCATGGGAAAATGCCCCGCCGTCAAGTAATAAGTAAACCAGAAAATGCCGGCACCCGGAACCAGCGGAAAAATGCCGCAGAGGATGAACAGCTGCGCAGGGCAGCGGGACGGGACCGCAGCGTGCCGGGCCAGCAGGCTCACCAGCAGGGTGGCCGCCAGCGTAGCGGCTACGGCTGTCCACCCGGCATAGCGCACCAGCAGCAGATAGGCAACCCATCCCAGGGCGCCGATGAGCCCGGTAGACCAATACTGCTGCCGGTCTGTGCCGAACAGGACGGCAAAGGCCGACGTTCCCAAGCCGGCGGCAAGGAACTGCCACCCAAGGCCTTCGGTGCCCGAATTCACGGTAACTCCCTGCAGTGCGATCACCCCTTTGAAAAGGAGGCCGTCCAGCATAAAGGAGACCGACACGCCCAGGGCGATGCAGAAAAAGCCCAGCATGGCGTCTGTGAGCCGCGTAAGGCCGGCAATGTAGTCTGAATTGGCCAGGTCCCGCACACCGTTGACAAAAGGAACGCCCGGAATCAGGGGCATGATGGCGCCGATGATGATATTGCTCAGGCTTTCTCCAAAGCCCATCCGCCAGAACGCGATGCACAGTAAGGTGGCCAGGAGCGAGTTGCTGATGCCGCCGACAATCTTGGAAAGGTAGCGGCTGCTGACAAAGAGCACAAACAGATACAGCAGGAGCCCCACCACAAAAGCGGCAGCACAGTCCAGAAAGCCCCCGCCGAACACGGCGCAGAACCCGGCTGCCCCGAAAGACGATCCCAGCAGCTGTTCCCAGGCGGGTTTGGGAGGGGCTGACCGGATGGCCTGCAGCCTTTCCTTCGCCTGTTCCAGGGAACATTTTCCGGCCGAAATGTCATAGCTGAGCCGGTTGACCGCCGTCACTTTGGAGAGTTGGATGCCCCTGAGGGGAATGAATTCCACATTGGCGTAAGTGGAAGCCTGCCCGCCGGCCTTGGAAAGCTTTTCTGCCTGACCGGTGGTGAAAATGCCGTTGGAAAGGACGAAAAAGCTTCCGGAATCCACGCCGAAATGGCTGGATATACGGGCCATGATGTCCTCTACGCGGGAGATTTCCGCTCCGTTTTCCAGCAGGATATGCCCTGCCTCGGAGGCAACCTCCATCACCTGGGTAAAATCTGCTTTCGGGTTCATGGCACAAAATTACGGAAAAAATCCATACATTTGTACTTATGAATGCATTTAGCCGCTCTGTCCTGCAATGGTATTCCGAGTTCGGCCGGGACCTTCCCTGGCGCCGTACGCGGGATCCGTATGCCGTATGGCTGAGCGAGATTATCCTCCAGCAAACCCGGATTGCCCAGGGAACAGCCTATTGGCAGC